>PLSG01000499.1 GCA_003164155.1 Parachlamydiaceae bacterium
AAATTTCCCCTTGACAGTGTACTAGTACCTATAGGACATTAAGGGTGCGCAGCAGACTCCACACCTCGCACAGGCCAATGTGTTTTTCACTGAACAAGAGATACGAAGGCTCCCCTTGAGGTTGAAACTTATCCCAAAACTTCATAAGCCCCTCCAGATGAAAGAGGCGATTTGCCACGGCATAGGCACCGTGCGCCACCCAGCTAGAAGTTTTCCCCATCCCGATAATCGCGCCAAGTTTTTCCGTGGATACATTTCCAAAAGAGACAAAGTGGCACCCTTCCCTTTGCAAGGCTTCCAGGGCGATTATCACGAGCATTTCTTGGGTTCCATGGGGAGCTTCAGAGGTTATCATCAGGTGGTTGAGCAACCAGCCAGACTTTGCCTGTAATTGGTTGAGCACCACCACACCCACGACTTTTTCCGCGAGCTTGGCATAAAACCAACGCTTGCCAACTTGATCAGCAAATAAGCATACCTGCGAAAGGTGAATTTGAAGCCCTTTGCGTCCTTTTAACCAAGCCAGACTTGCTTGCTCGATGGCTTGCTGTAAATTTTCGTCATGCGCACGGTACTCTTCCACTGTAATCCCCGCTTGAATGGCGT
The DNA here is from genome assembly GCA_003164155.1 of Parachlamydiaceae bacterium. GTDB lineage: Bacteria > Chlamydiota > Chlamydiia > Chlamydiales > Parachlamydiaceae > BOG-1457. The sequence goes on from PLSG01000499.1 coordinate 607, forward strand.
GGCGTACCTTTCTGCGGACTAGACTACCCCCAGAGCCCTTTCTAGGGTCATCACAGGGATCCAGATGGCATTCTTTTCCAAACTCAATTGAAGCCATTCCCAAATGGGCGGTGGCCCATGCCTTAAATTGCTCGGAAGCCGCAAGGTATATGATATGCCGCCCATTTTTTTGACAATGCACTTGGAAAGCTTGGGCCAGCTTGGGCAGGTCTGCTTTGGCACATATGGGATCGCCCAGCACAACTTCGCAGCCCCACTCGGAACGGTAGCCTATTATCCCTTCGCTATCGGAGATACTGAAAAACTGGCAGGCAGGATGCAAAAGCGCGTCCGTGGTTACACCTCCCCAACGCCTAATTTTGGCAATCAATAAATGGCGCTCTGCACTTAAGTTTTCCTGCGGCGGCTTAAGCAAAGTGGCTATGGCATCTGGGTTAACTTCTTCCATTTTCATCTTCCTTGAAAAAGGCTTAATAAATTATGTGTTAGACGTTGATTAAATGTTTTTTCACTATTATGTTGATTGTAACACGAAATGCGTTATGTGTGTAATAAAATTGCTTTGTCCAGCTTGAAATTTTAATGTCATTTAAGAGGTGCTGGTCTTAGTTTGCTTTTAAATTTGCCTGTGTGCTATGCATACATGTTGGCGGGTAAAACAAAAAGGAATTCTATGAGTGAGGCTGTTAAAAACCAAGAATCTACGATAAGTTCCTGTGTCAGAGATCATTTGGCGAATGAAAGGACATTTTTGGCCTGGATAAGAACAAGTATAGGCATAATGGCATTTGGTTTTGTGGTTGAAAAATTTGGACTTTTTATCAAGCAAATTGCCCTTTTGTTAGATAAATCGCATGCACAAACACTCCCCGACATGTCTCATTCTCTTCAAGGATATTCTTCTCTTTTGGGGGTCTTTTTGGTGGCTCTGGGTGTGCTAACATGCCTATTGGCCTTTATCCAATATAAAAAAATTGAGAAGCAGATAGAGAAGGGTGCCTACCAGCCATCTGTACTCCTCGATATGATGCTGACTCTATCAGTTTTGTTGGTGGGACTTGTTCTGATGATTTATTTGAGCAGCAGTATTTGAATATAGGTAATATAGGTCTACTCTCTTGTTCTTCATCCTCCCCATCTTATTCCTTATCCTGTTATCCTGTAATTTTCATCCTAGCCGTGGTGAGTGGGCAGGTTTAGACAAAAATTTACAGGATAACAGGATAGAGGACAAGATGGGGAGGATAAGGATAGATCTACTCTCTTGTTCTTCATCCTCCCCATCTTATTCCTTATCCTGTTATCCTGTAATTTTTCATCCTAACCGTGGTGAGTGGACAGGTTTAGACAAAAATTTGCAGGATAACAGGATAGAGGACAAGATGGGGAGGATGAGGAATAGGATGAGGATAGGTCTACTCTCTTGTTCTTCATCCTCCCCATGCAGGTGTAGCAAGCGCTTTTTCAGATCCCCGGGAAAAATCGAGGGGGACCTGGTCAGTTCACTATAGCTTCGGCAGCATGCAACAGGGCATTGAGGTGGACGTCAGAGAATCCTTGTCGGCAAGCATCTTTATCCCCTTTTTGTGGAGGAAGAGGTCCTTTTAAAATGCCTTCCAAAACATCTATTGTGCGATTGGCATACTTATAGAGATAATTTCGCGCTATACTTTGGGAAAACAGCCAAGCACCTTTCTTCATCAATCCTAAGGTAAGCAGGTTGATCAAAGTGGAAATTGTCCTGAAAAGGAAGCCAAGAACAGCCTCAATCACCTGACCTGGTTTGCCCAATTTATTTTTAATCCAGGTATCCCCCTTATGACAGATGCTTTCTAGAGCAGTTGCATAGAGCTGTGGGATTAGGAGATCCACTAAGGTATGCAACTCTTTATGTAGAGCCTTTGCTTGTTGAGCGCTCTCTGCCGCAGCCTGCTTTGGAGTCTTGGCGGACAAATCGATTTCGTTAATAAGAGCCTGGTGCAACATCTTGGAAAAGTATTCACCATTGAGCTCTTGGCGCAATCCAGCCCCTGCACTCAATGCGAGGGCTTGGCCAATGGATTCTGCAGATACAAAGCGCTCTAATCCAAGCGGAAAGGGTATCAACTTTAATACTTCGGCCATCATGGCACCGCATTGCTTATCCAAGGCAGCTTCTTCGGCAGAGCAGGGAGGTAGTGGTGGGACTCCTGGAGTTTGAAGGGCTAGATTTAAACTTTGCAAACCGGCAATGAGCATATCCAAAAGGGTGGCGTGGTTTAATCCAGCTTCTAAAGCGCTGCCCAAGATAGTCGGTTTAAGTCCTTGCAATTGCTTCCAGGCGATCTGACGCAATGCTGGAGGCACACTGCTTAAATCGTCAGCGCTTTTAAGATGTGCATAGTTGAAAATTTTTTCAGCCAGGGGAGCGTAGATTTTATGGCGCATGGCCGCGCGTACTTGGCTATCTCCCACTAAAAGGCCCTGCTTGATAAAAAATCTTTCCTGGGCGATTTTTGTGTAGTTGTCCTCGCGCAAAGCATCCCTTTTAGGGCCACGGGCTTGATTGATGATTTCAAGATGCACAACCAACGTCCTCAACGCCTCAGTCCATACGGCGACGGCTTGGTTTTTGGACTGAGCATGCTTTGGTATACCTGCAAGGACTTCGCCCAAGTGTGCTTGTTCTTTTTGGCTGAGCTTTGTGATCAGCGTAGTCACTGGCGGCAAAAGCATATTTTCTACAAGCTTTTCTAAATTTTTATGCAAAGTAGCGCCATGCCCATTTGTCAGCTCAGCCCCCACTTGCGCGGCATACGCGGTCATGGAGTTTCTCATTTCATTCTCCATCTTAGGAAAGGTCGCTCTTAGACCTGCTTGGGTGGATAATGTAAGACTTGCTGTATCTGCCAGCAGTCCCTTTATAGCGTGCACACTCAATTGACCGGCCACCTGGCAGAGGCGGGAAATGTTTTTTTTCGGCGGATAGAGCGGTTTGGGCAGTTTATGTGCTATCTCATTTTGGGCATGTGCCATAGTGCGCTTGGCAAACGGATCATATAATTTTCTGAAGCCAAGGGCAGTCTGTCTTTTCAAAAGTTTCCAGATCAATTTTCTGAGCAATCCCTGAGGAAGCACGCTGTGCTCTACTTCTACGTCAGATTCTCCGGCTGGAAAAGCTGTTCCCAAAAGTTCATCTGCAAGCGATTCCAATGCCCGCCGCCTCGCATTTTCTTTAGCATGCAAGCTGCCTTTTCCGGCCAATTCGGCATGTAAGCGCCGCATGTGCTTGTCGGCAACATTGGAAAGAAAGACGATGGTGGCTGTCAGGACTTGAGGCCGGGCTTGCCCTACCAAAACCGCTTCACACATGGCCTCTTCAGCAGTGTTTGCCAGCATTTTTACAATATTGGCTCTGATAAGTATTTCTAGATGGGAAAGTTCTAGTATTTCTTCGCATAACCATTTCCGGTCAATGGTTTGAGCGTCTACATATCCTTCTAAAAGAGAGTCCACCCACGCACTCAGTTTCTCTCCCTTGGGAATTCCCTCGAGGATGCCTTGCACCAGCTGATCTATAAAAAAGTTTATCACCTCAGGAAAGTGAAGGTCGCCATATTTGCTTGCCAGGGAGTAAATGCGCGCGCGATTTGCGGCTGCAGTTTTTTTAGTCAGCAGGGCTGAGGCATCCAACGCATATGGGGATTTCTTTACGGCATTAGCTAGTATCTTAACTGAGCAAGCCACACCATTTTGCAGCAGCGTTTTGCCAAGGGAACGAGTCAAAATAGCGGCGCTTTCCCCCATCTCTTCGGTCATCACAGCGTTAATTTCCAGCAAGCCTCCTACAACTGCAGGGACTTGTTGGACCCCTCTAATCAAGCGGATGGTTCCCTCTCCAGCCAGCGCACTTGCCTGCCCTATGCCGCCAAAGGCTTTAGCCACCCATGTTACTAAGGGCACATTCCGCAATGCATTGACCGCTGCCAGGGTTTTTTGTCCTATAGCCGCAGCTCTTCTTCTGGCTGAGGTGGCTTTTTCTCTAGCTGAGGTGGCTCTTTCTCTGAACGTGATTATAGCATCGGAGGCACAGATTATGGCAAATTCTCTGAAGAGGCCCAAGGAATTATGTAAAGGCTCTGTTCGCGGATTTCGGACAAAAACGCGTCCATCAGCTGGTTGCATATTGAACATGGGAGCGACAAAGTCGTGCTCTCTGTGTTTTGCTGTTTGAAGGGATGCTCCCCGCGGTTTAACTTTTTGCGCACTCGCTTTTTTTAGCTTATGTGAAGGAGGGCAAGTTACCTCTGCTGTAAAATTAATGCCTTTCAATGTCTGTTCAGAGGATTCTACGCTTGAAGTTTGAGCAAGATTCCACACGCCTTGAATGCTTGCTCTTTGAGGAGTCAATCTATTAGCCAAGAAGGTGGGTAGCGTTGAATGCAAGATGTCGCGGAGACTAATGTCTATAGGTACACGAGGACTCATATGGTTTTCCAAGGTAAGTGATTTTTGCAACCGATTTCTTTGCGTAGCTCAGTTCATTGTGACAATTTCCGGCTCGAAGAAGATCGGGTAAGGCCAATTAGGGGCAAAATAGGGGATTTTCCGCTTGTTTGGGCAGCTTTATAGTTAACAATTGTTAAGATGGTATAAAGAAATGAAAAAGCCTGCGAGAGGAGCTTAAAAATTCGCTATAAAGCATGCTGTAGGCGTGCTATATAGTGAATAATCTAGCACTATAGCCCTCTTAAAAATGAATGAAAAA
>PLSG01000156.1 GCA_003164155.1 Parachlamydiaceae bacterium
ATCAAGGCCAGTTTTTCCTGCGCCTGCTTTGTGTCCTCTGTGTCCTTAATGTGTTTCTTTGTGTTAAAAATTCTTAAATTCGATGCAGCGGAGAATGGACGCTACATTTTCCCTACCCTACCCTACCCTACCCTCTTGCGCCTTTGCGTTTAATTTTTCTACATGCGCCGGAATTTGCACTAAAATATGCTCTTCGGTATTGAACAATAATAAGGGTGTCAGGTACAATGTCGTTTACCTTGCTTCAGGTGAGGCGTGAGTGGCGGCAAAAGGGCTGCCTTCAACTATCTGAAATTTTTTTAATTAGGAATAAAGATAAATGACAATTGTTAAAGTTCGCCAAGGGGATTCCATCGATAAGGCTTTACGCTCCTTAAAAAAGAGATTGGACAAAGAAGGCATCATGAAATCTGTAAAAGCTCACCGCTTTTACCTAAAGCCTTCCGTAAAGAAAAGAGCTAAGTCAAAAGCTGCCTTAAAATACAAACGTCAACGCTAAACTGTTGTCGGTAAACTAAGACTCAAGTTGACGCTGTAATTTTCACAATCCGAGACGGCCATCAAATAGCTGCTATGCCTGTAATGCGCACTCCAGCCCGGGTGGAGAAACCGCACTGCCGGCCCTGCGCCCTATTTGCTCCTCCCAGGATTTTTGTTTCCCAGCAATTGTTATATTTGATATTTATGGATGTTATGTCTGATTATTACGACACCTTGCAAGTATCGCGCACAGCGACAGCTGACGAAGTCAAAAAAGCCTATCGCAAACAGGCGATAAAATTCCACCCGGATAAAAACCAAGGCAATCCCGACGCTGAAAAGAAATTCAAAGAAATTTCAGAAGCGTACGAGGTGCTAAGCGATGACAACAAGCGCAAAATATACGACCGCCATGGCAAAGAGGGCTTACAAGGCGCTCACATGGGCCCTGGGCCTGGAGGAGCGGGATTCGCTTCTATGGAAGAGGCTTTGCGCACATTTATGGGCGCGTTCGGGGGTATGGGTGGAGACAGCATTTTTGATTCATTCTTCAATGGCGGAGGCGATGGGAGATCTTCCCAAGGCTACCAGCAAGGCGCCAGCAAACGCGTCAATATCAATCTTTCCTTTGAAGAAGCGGCTAAGGGTGTCGAAAAAGAATTAGCCATCTCCAACTTCACCAAGTGCAACACCTGTAATGGCAAGGGAGCTCAATCTCCTCAAGGCATTAAACGGTGCACGCGTTGCGGTGGAGCAGGACAAGTGCAGGAACAGCGCGGCTACTTCAGCATGTCTATGGCCTGCCCTCAGTGCCACGGCGAAGGGCAAATCATCACAGACCCCTGTAAGAACTGCCAAGGTCAAGGCGTCGTCAAAGAAAAACAACGCGTCAAAGTCAATATTCCTGCAGGCGTCGACAGCGGCATGCGCCTTAAAATGAGCGGACATGGGGATGCGGCACCAGGCGGAGGCCCTGCCGGGGATCTATATGTGTTCATCACGGTCGAGCCTCACAAAATTTTCGAAAGAGAAGGCAACGACGTCATCTTAGATCTGCCCATCAGCTTCACTGAAGCCGCTTTGGGATGTAAAAAAGACGTTCCTTCGATCACCTCGCATTCCTGCCGGATCACCATCCCAGAAAGCACGCAAAACGGCAAAACTTTCCGCGTTAAAGGTGAAGGTTTCCCCAATGTACATGGACATGGTAAAGGAGACATGCTGGTGCGCATCTTTGTAGAAACGCCCACCAAGCTGACTGACCGCCAAAAACAACTACTGGAAGAATTCGCCGCTTCACAGGGACCAAACAACCTGCCCAAGAACAAGGGCTTTGTCGATAAAATCAAAGAATTTTTCACAGATCTATCCTGCTAAATCTCTCGGCGCGTTCGCAATCCCGTGAACGCGCCCATGTGCAGGTCCATTCTATTTCATTTACCCCCGAAAGCACTCCACCAATCCAAAAGGAAGATGTATGGACAAAAAAAATCACAGCGAATTCATGCAAAGAGCCATAGATTTAAGTCGCAAGGCATCTATTGTAGACAAAACCGGCGGCGTATTTGGAGCGGTCATCGTCAAAGACGGTAAAATAATCGCCGAGGGCTACAACCAAGTTATGAAGCAAAACGACCCCACCTGGCACGCTGAAATGCATGCCATCCGCGAAGCCACCAAAAAACTGGGCACGCCTCATCTAGATGGATGCGATCTTTACACCAGCGCAGAATGCTGCCCCATGTGCTTAGCAGCGGCTTACTGGGCACATATCAAGCATATCTATTACGGCGCGACCGCAGGCGACTCCTTGAAATATGGCTCCTTTGCCGATATGAATATCCTCGATGAGATTCGCAAAGAGCCCGCCAAACGACAAATTTCCTTTACGGAAATTATGCGCCCAGAAGCTGTAGCCGTGTGGAAAGAATTTGCAGAAATGCCCGATCGCGCTAAGTATTAACCCAAGTTGCTAGTCCTTATACCCTAAAGATCACAAAGGACACTAAGAAGCAAAAAAAATATTTTCTGCTTTAGGTTTAAATTTTTTTCTATGCCTTCTTTGCGTCCTTTGTGATCTTTGTGTGTTTCTTTGCGTTAAAATTTCCTAAATGCGATGTCGAAATCTCTAGTTTTTTTTCAAATTCTAAATATCTTAACCTCAGACATTTGAATTATAATCACCCTTAAAACCCACCTACACCACATACTTTTCACTTAAATTCCCTGTACTTTAAATGCAACTTAAACTTTAATATAGCTCTCTTTTAATCTACAAATGGAGGAAATTATGAGAAGCTTAGTTAAATTTATTCTACTATTAGCTACATTTTGCATTGCATTTGATCTGCCTTTGGAAGGACAAGAATGCGCACCCCAAGAATCTGCTTGCCAAGTGGAATATGTAAAGGATGTAAGGCCTTTTCAACTCTCTTTATTTGAACCCGTACAGATCTTCTCTGCAGATAAATCAATTTCAGGCATACGCTTAAATGTGATCTACGGTGTGAACGCCAACGTTACAGGCTTAGACATAGGTTTCTTCAACCGCGTTAGTGGAGACATGAAGGGGCTGCAAGCCGGATTTATCAACTACGTAGAAGGCAACGCTTACGGCATACAAGACGGTTTTGTAAATATATCTAAGGGCAACGTTACAGGTTTAGACATAGGTCTCTTCAACAGCGTTAGTGGAGACATGAATGGGCTGCAAGCAGGATTTATCAACTACGTAGAAGGCAACGCTTACGGCATACAAGACGGTTTTGTAAATGTATCTAAGGGCAACGTTACAGGCTTAGACATAGGTCTCTTCAACAGCGTTAGTGGAGACATGAATGGGCTGCAAGCAGGATTTATCAACTACGTAGAAGGCAGCGCTTATGGCATACAATACGGTTTTGTAAATGTATCTAAGGGCAACGTGCTGGGGCTTCAGTCCGGATTCATCAATTATGCTGACAATACCTGTGGCATACAAGATGGCTTTGTAAACTACACACAGCGCAATCTGACCGGATATCAAGTAGGCGGCTATAATAGCGCGCTGCTGACGGAGGGATTTCAATTGGGCTTGGTCAATAAATCACAATTTATGGAAGGAGTGCAAATCGGCTTTGTCAACTACGCGGATGACTTGAAAGGCATCCAAATAGGCTTCGTGAATATTCTCACATCTCGCGAACTGTTTAAAGTTGTCCCTATTCTCAATTTTTCCTGGTAACCCGACTATTTAACCTTTTCCTAGTTAAAAAGATTGTGATTATTCACTATGCGGTAGGCTGAAGGCCTACGGTATAGTGAATAATCACAAGCCTTTAACTGATTCCAATCATCACAAACCTTCCCCAACACCACATTTTCGTGAACGTGCCCGTGCCCGAATTTCCGATATTCTGCCCTGATCCGACAGCTCCTTCCGGTTACCTACTCCGAATCAAATTCGTCGCACTTGCTAAAAATATCCCCTTCAGATAAATCTGAACCTTCAGGGCTTAGCATTGTCGTGATATTTTTTTTAACGTCTGGAGGTCTCTATGGCAACTGCTGTTTCAGCTAGCAAAGAAATAATGCCATCTTCATCCCCTAGTGTGGAAAAGCAAATCAACTGGTCTTCGGCGGTGGTAAATCTGTTTAAAAAGGTGATTTCCTCTGCCTCTTTCGAGCCTGAGGATCAATTTAAGCGAGATATTAAAGGCATTTATACGGCCATGAAAAGTGCTTTGCAAAAATCTCATCCAAACATCGTCCTTGCGGCCAACGATGAATCGGCTGATAAAGCCATGTCTGAACTCTACCAAAAAATTGTCGGACAACGCAAAGTAAGCCCAGAAGATGCCATAAACTTGCTAGTGCAATCCCAAATATTTGCCACATTGCATGCCCTACCAAAGCATTTTGACCTCGAGGTGATGGAAGAAACCTATAACTCTGTTAATCAAAAAATCACCCCCAAGTTTTTAGAAGAGCTCCCTTCGTTAAAATCTAATCCAATAGTCTTGGAATGGTTTACATCTGCTATATTTAGCATCATGGATATCTCAGAGATCCGCAAAACACTCTCTGCGCTCAAAACCCTTCCCCCTGAAATATCCGATAGAATGCTTACCGGCCGAAAAAAGATTGAAACAGAGATGCTACAAATTTTCATTAAAGAAGACTGTGAACTGCTCATCTTGTTATTGCGAAATCACAAAGTGGCCAACATCTGGAGTCAGTACCGCGCATTAATCGCAGGGGCCAGAAATGCGCACGGAGACTACCGTCAAGTGGTTGAAGGAAGCATCTTCACAGGTTTATCCAAGCTTTATATGCGCTTACCAGCTTCTCACGGTGAGCCGGAAAAAAAGGAAAGGTAGGCTGCTGTAGGCTACTGAATGTAACTGGACAGATATTCCCTCGGTTCCTCCGCTGGGGTATCTGTCCAGCTGCATTTGAACACTTGAACAATATTGAAGATTTTCACATGTCTTAACATTCCCTTAATAGAACCCTATTACCATGAGCTTCATAAAGGCAGCCCTTTAGGTTTAACACTTTAATAATATGCATGGCGCATAGACTTGAATTTTCAGCGCCTATGAGAAAGGAAAAAATTATGGCACCTCTACTTAGTGAACTTCCTGGCTGGAGATTAGATCCCAATGCGACTGGTTCGAACACAAACCGAAGCTATATACACAATATCTCAGTCGCCTGGATCAAAATGATCAGCGCTATGGCCCTAAACTTGTTGAGAATCATACGCATAGATCAAGAACAGACGCCTCCATTGATCCGCGGGGCGGGCAATCAAATACTGGGGACTCAGGAAACGTGGAAAGATTGGTACCTAGGAAGGCAAATCAGGCAATTAAATGGCACGTCCCCAAATCTTCCGCCTACGCCGCACAAGGTGCCGCGTCCATACACCAAGCCTAACAACCCGCCCTCCGTTCCAAAAACGCCATCTGTTCCTTTGTTAAAGCCAGCGACAAAGCCCACGACTCTCACAAAGTGTCAAGCTCATGAAAACAATGTAAACGCTTTGCATTCACAATATCAGGCAAATCTCCAAACGCCGGAGCTCCTTAGCTCTCTTAGAAAAGAGGTGGAAGGATTGCTCGCAAGTGGGGGGGGAGAGGATGACGAGGTAGATGACCTAATTTCTCGTACTTGTGACAAAGCCGAAAGCATGATCAAAAAAATGGAGCGGCAGCAAAATGTTACTTCAGCCCGAATATCTGGGAAATTGTTTGGTCCTATAGGCGAAAAGGGACTGGCCACCGAAATTACCACGCTGAGAGCTTGGGGCGGACCAACCAACGGCAGTATGTCACAAGTTGAAATCGATAAAACTAAGGAAGATTGGTTTTTTGACATATGCCAAAGACAATTTGCCATCATAGATGTTGAAGGCGTGGGCGATTGCGGTCTGCGCGCTTTTTATAACATCCCCTTTGGTAACCTGGATGGAATTAATAGCAGACGGGAAAAAATGCTTCCCAAGTTGAAGGAAATCTACAACCGAGCTGATTCCAATACTCAGATGGCTATGGTAGACGATAGCCCAAATTTTTCCGCTTACCTCGCGAAAATGAGCAAACAAGGCACGCACCTCGGACAGCTTGAATTTATGGCTTTATCCCAACTGGAATATAAGACCGTACGCATTTTTGATTACGGTTCATCCCGCATAGATGAGACCACAGGGATGTTAACAGCGCCCAGTTACAAATGCTTTGCACCAGAGTTCAATTCTGCTAAAGGCGAACCAGAAGTTATTAATATTCTTTTCAACCCGGTCCAAAGGCATTACATGCGCATGAATCTCGAACCGAGAGTTGTAGCTTAATCCCCCTAAAAGCCCCAACTTCATAATGTGCAGCCTCCGTAGATCCTCTGCGAGAGTCTGCACATTTCCATTTAACCCATAATCACCTACCTTGAATTTCCTACTCTTATTTTGAATTTACTACTCTTATTTTGCAAAAATCGCTAACATGCACATTTTTAACTTAGGAGATTAAAAATGTCGCTAAAGATGAAAGACTTAGCTATCCAATGCCTCCCTATTCTGCTGATTTTTCAGTGCGCCCTGTGGGGTGACTGGAACGCCGATTTCGATCAGCAAACAAATGAACTTATCCAAGAGCTGCCCCAGTTTCAAGATCCCAGTTACTTTAGCATGCGCAACCGCTTCATCCAGACCAGAGAAAAGTTATTCACCCATTCCCTTTTAAGCATAAAAGATAAAATCTCTGCCTCCACTGAGGAAGATAAATTCTTAAAGATCATCGAAGACTTGGACCTCATCTTAAAAAAACGCAAAGCAAATAACATCAATGACCTATTCGCTTGGGAACTGGCTTTTCTTTTAGGCTCAGCCGATTACGTGGTGCCGGCCTTCCCCGTAGAGATGGGGGGCAAAAAAATTATCGTCCAGCATCTTGAGCCCTTTATTTATGGGGTCGAGTCACACAAAAATCCCAAAAGAGGTCACCTCAAGAAAGTTACTAAAACCGTCTCTTTGGAAGCATATTGGAAAGCCCACCTGCACGCATATATTTTGGGGCAAACCAATCTGCTGGCTAGAAACGTAGGAGTAAATAAAACTGGCCTCATTCGCTTTTTCGACAATGAGGATTGCCTGATATACAACAATACCGTCGTTAACATCGAGAACAGCGTTAAAATGGGTTATATATGCCAATCCTTTGATTGGCCTCAATTTTGCGCTCCCCTAGACAAGCAAACCGCCAAAAAGATCGTGGCATTCATTCAGAATTTGAGCGACTTTGAACATAAAATGCGCATCTACGCCAACTGCCGGCAGATAAAATTTTCTGAGAGAGGTCTAAGATTGCGCCTAGAAAAAACCAGGGATTTTTCTGTGAAGGCCGGCGTCTCCTTTCGCGATTTTTTTGGATCACTTCATCCGCGCCTAGATCCCGGCTTGGAACAGTTGCGGCATATAGTCCAAGGCATTTTTAAGACAGAGGTAGGCTATGGAACGACTTTGTTTTTCATGCAGCGATGGATACGTTCCCATCCCCTATCATCTGAAGAAATTGAACAGATCCAAGCCTGGATAGCCACTTATGTGGAGTAAACGTAACTGGTCAATCCCTCGGGGGAACCGAGGGGAATCTGACCAGTTGCGCTAAATACATCTATTTGACACTAACTTAATAACCGATTATATAGTAAACAGGCAGAGGTAAATGGTCATATCCTCCCGGAGGAACCGGGAGGATATGACCTAAAATTTCCTATGCGCGCCCGTTCTACTTCATTCACCCCCGAATGGGGGTGTGGGCATGTAGCCCAGGGCAAGCGCTAGCGCAGCCCTGGGTAGGCAATGATGGATATTGCACCCCTGAAAGCGGTGCGGGCTGCATTTAAAGAACGTTGATGAAGTGATATATGGGTGTAGATTGCAGATGTAGCAATAACAATGCTTATTATAACACAGCCCGCACCCCTTTCAGGGGTGCAATATTCATCATTGCCTTCCCAGGGCTGCGCTTCGCTTGCCCTGGGCTACATGCCCCCACCCCCATTCGGGGGTGAATGCAAAAGGTATGAGTAGTGGTAAGGGCATCGCCCTAGTACACTGTCAAGGTACTTGTTTCCTCTTGGATGATCTAATCAGTCATAAGGAGTGGTTTTTATGGCATACCGCATTGGGCTCATTTTAGCGTTGGGAATAGTGCTCTTGTTTGGCATACGGGAAATGGCCTATGTCACTCCCGAAAAGCTCAGCCCGGAGCCCGTAGTAGAAAGCTACCAGCCACCCCTTGGCTTACCTCCCATTCCCTGGCCCAAAGACAATGCCTACTCCCCACAGAAAGCCGAGCTGGGACGTCTCTTGTATTTCGACAAAAGACTATCTGCCGATCAGACGATCTCTTGCGCCAGCTGCCATAACATGCGCTGCGGCTATAGCGATTGCCGGACCCTCGCCGTAGGCATCGAGGGAGCAAAAGGCACGCGCCACAGTCCAACTATCATAAATGCGGCCTATTCGAAGCTTCTTTTCTGGGACGGGCGTGCGGCTTCCTTAGAGGAGCAGTGCAAGGGTCCTATTGCCAATCCGCATGAAATGGCCAACGAAAAAAATGTGCATGCGGCGCATATGCGCTGTGAAACTCAAGTCAGAAATATCCCAGGGTACCGCAAGCTCTTTAGCGATGTCTTTGGCCATACAGAAATCACCATTGAAGACATAGCCAAAGCCATTGCCACCTTTGAGCGCACCGTGCTTTCTGGCAATTCCCCTTATGATCGCTATCAAGCCGGGGGAGCCAAACGCTCGCTGCTGACCAAGGAAGAGTTCCATGGCCAACAAATTTTCTTTATGTCGGGTTGCGCAGACTGCCATTCTGCCCCCAATTTTTCCGATGATAAATTTTACAATATAGGCATCGGGATGGATTTACCCAATCCCGACACAGGGCGCTTTGCCATTACCAACCAAGCTAGCGATTGGGGAGCTTTTAAAGTACCTACTCTGCGCGAAGTGACGCATACTGGCCCCTATATGCATGACGGCAGCATCAAAACGCTAGAAGAAGTAATTGAATACTACGATAAGGGGGGCAATCCCAACAAAAACCTCCACCCCTTGATCCACCCTCTATATCTCACGGCAAGCGATAAGCTGGATTTGATTGCCTTTTTAAAAACTCTGAATGGCGAAGGATGGCAGCATTTCCAAGAGCCGGCGCAGTTTCCCCAATAAGGCCAAAGATTAATTGTGCATAATGCCTGTGCAACTTTTCCCAAGAGCCTTAGAACTTCCGCAGGACAGCCACGCCAATGTCGTTATTGTCAAAGTCGTCGAAGACGTTGAGGCCGGCCGGAGCAAAGCCCCCAACAACTAGATGATATCTTTCTATCTTCTCTTGACAGCGCGTATAGGTCGTGGGACTATTGCTAAATAAGCGTGTTTTAGAATCAGCGTGAGAGCTAAAATATTGTACTAAAATACAAGCGGCGGCTTCTAATGTCCCAGGTACTTCATAAGCGGCTAGAGCTTTTGTAGCAAGTTCTGTAACCATGGCTTGTTGGTCAGCATAACTTTTGTTTCTGCTTTCTGAGAGAACGTCTTTTGTCATAAGCACCCAATATGATCTCTCAATTGGCCTATTTCCTTGTAAAGCAACCATCGAATCGCAAATGTATCCATAACCCCCAGCATTTGCTGGGAAATAGCGCATTGCAATCTCTCCTAGACTTCTTAAGGTGAGAGGCTTCTTGTCCACTGTTGCCGGGATATAGACGAGCATGTGCGTCTCATGCACATTTTTTCCGGGAAAAGCAGAACATGCGCTTTGCCATATATTTTCAATGTTAAGAGGGAGGGCGGGTACCGGTCCAACTTTTCCACAAAGAGTTTCCCATTCTCTAGCGCCAAAAATACTGCCATTGTTCACTTTCAGGTAACTTACAATCACTTCCACAAGAGGAGGTAAAAGACCAATGGGTTTTGACTCCCTTGGGCCTATGGCTGCCTCAACAGCGGAACATATAGGTCTTGAATCTAATGTCCATTCTGCACGCATGTGTGCCGTTGATGGGGCAATAGTTGTTGATGGAGAAGTCATGAAATTTTCCCTTTTCTATTTTTTATTAAGTGCACCTTAAACAATAAAATTAGAAAAAATCAAGTGAAACCGCAATAGTGTGGACGCAGTGTAGGCGTAATATATTTCCAATTTTGCATGACAGTTAATTTTCTACATGTAGAATGAAATAAAATAAATACATTTTATGGTTTTGCATTTCTAGTTGCGGTGGGCCAGGGCAATTAATTTACTTGATGGATAAGGAGTCACTGATAGATTGCGAGTAATCTTCACTAGGTAACTGATATGATGTCTTTAACGGATATTAAGCACACCAAACCTTACCAGCTTAGCGTGTTTTATAATCCGAATTCTGAGTGACCCCAGCAACATTTCTAAGTAAAGGGACGCCGCCAAAATTTCCGCTTGCTAATTTTGATTTGGGTCACTCCAATTGACGCCCAAAAACCCTTCCTCAGCCTGAAGGGCTG
>PLSG01000474.1 GCA_003164155.1 Parachlamydiaceae bacterium
CCGATTGGAAATACCCTTGGATCTGCATATTGGGGCGGTAGGTGATGGGCACATAGTTAAAAACTAGTTCTTGGTACACATGGGCCACTGGCACATGCGGGCGGGATGCGTCGACATGCGACATCACATAGTAATGATTGAGCGCCGTATTCCACTGTTTGACGCTTATGAGGTCGGGAACAATAAGTCTGGCGCCATGGTCTAAAGCTAAGCTAGCCGCCGCAGCTACTTGGAAGAGCTGATTTCCCAGCTGGCCAGTAAAAACGGGCATGACATAGGGTGTCTCGCCGCACACATAGCTGAAAAGGCATAGCAGGCTCAAAAAAAATACCGAAAAACATCGCCAGACATCGCACATAGTTATTATAGTTATTTTAGTGTTTCATCCGTTTTTTAAGCGCCGGCACAAATCTTTGTACGCTAAGGTCCATTTGGGAGTTTCCATTTTTTAGCAGCCATTTGATAAGCTGGGGCGAATACTTTTCATTGGTGATATTTTCGCGCCGTTTAATTTTATGGGTGTAGAAATAGTCTAAAGTTTTAAACCAGTAGTGGTTGATTTGAATGTCATTCACCACAACTGCTGGAGTAATCGGAAAAGGGGACATAGACTGCCCAGCGGAGTTTACGGTAATGCAGCCGGGCAGTAAATCGAAATTGTGTGCGCTAATCACTGGGAAGATGACTAGTTTCGGATCGACAATGGCTTTGGCATATAGATTGCTATTCCAAGTGCTGTGGAATTGCTCTGGGAACTTGCGCACCAGGTGTTCCGTCAGCAGCGCCCCTTTGGGAAGTGACTTGATATGCGAAGTGCCGAAAAACTGCCAATTTATCAAGATTTGGCCAAAACTCTCGAAGTCCAGCAAGAACGCAATTAGATTATCGTGATGGTGGGGCACGAAAAACTCATCGATATCGATGACTGCTAGCCAGCGCGTTTTGCCGGAGGTTCGCGCTATGCCGTCCTCATAGGCGGTGAGCTGGCAGGCCGGAAATTGCGTATAGGGCCATTCGATGAGTTCAACCTCACCCCTTTTGATATAGGGATCTAGCACTTCAAGGTAATTATCCGTGCTTAGATTGTTGTATAACCAGAAATGCTCCACGCCCATCAGCTTGTGAAACTCCACCCACTCCTTGAGATAATCTGCTTCATTTTGGAAGATGGCACATGCACTTAAGTAATAGGAAGGACTAGTGGCTTTATTCACTTTTTCTGTGCCCAATCCCTTGGCATGCCGGGGATCGATCTTGAAAATAGCCCCTTCTTCAAACCTATTTTCCAAAGCTGGCAGCAGAGGTGCGAAGAGCAGGTTGAGCATCATCCAACATAAGGGGAGGCGTCCGAGCAACTTATGTAAAAAACAGGGCATGGAGTGTACCAGATGATGAGAATGTTTTGCGGGCCCGTCGAAGGAATTTCAGGCAAAATTTTCACGCGGTAGCCATTTTTAGTTAAGACATTGCGCAGTTCCAGCACAAAATAAGGCGCAGGGAAAAGCAACTTGCTCATATTATTGAGCAGCATATATCCCGCTTTAGATTTTAGGATGTATTTTTCCAGATAGGCGTCTTGCACATCGCGATTGCACTCGGAAAAAGCGAAGTTGCTGATCACAATGTCAAATTCTTCGGCGACAGCATCCTCGGAAGCTATAAAGCGGAGGTTCGAGACATTTTGCGTCGCCAGGTATCTAGCTGTCAAGGCTAAGGGCTCTGGCATATCTAACAGGACGTATTCAGCAAAAGCATAACTATCGGAAATCGTTTTGCATTGGCCGCCATATCCGACGCCTATCTCTAAGATTTTTTTATCGGTTAGGTCGCCGAAAAGTTCACCTACTTCCGCTGAGATTTTAATGTAACGCAGCGTGTTTGGAGAAGCGCTGCCTAGCTTTGGATAGGTATAGGTGATGGGACTGCCCACTTGGTCGTTGCGCGAAAATGCTTCCCAGGCGTCAAGTAAAGAGGGGTATTTGGCTTGTACGTATTCTAGATAGGCTTTGCCTTCATCGTAGGTGACGTGTTCAACAAATTTACAGTAAATGGGATTGCGTTTAAATGTGCTAAAAACTTTGTCATCCGTGGCAGCTGAATAGCAAAACTGGCGGTATTCCGCATCATCGCTTATGCAGAGTTTTTGGGCTGTAGCGGCTAAAGCAGCTGTAGGCAAGGCAGAGCAATACAAGGCCAACAAAAAACTAAAAATTGTTTTACGCAATTGCATGATATACAACTCCAAAATTAAATTTAGCATAAAAAATATCAGGTTAGCTAGTCCACTGTCAAGCTTTTATTACTATGTGTGGGGATAAAAGCTTGACAGTGGACTATGCCTTTTCAATGTGATAGTAAGGCAAATTGTTAGGTTTTATGGCAGGTCCATTGCAGGGCAGGACGCACACATCCGCCGTAAGGGCCAAAGTAGTCGCCTTTCAAAACTCCATCGTCGATGCATTCGAAGGCGATGACGCGCTCCATGGTAAAGGGATCGCTCCAGTTCGCCGAGGCCCCTCTCAAGGTAATATAGTACTTTCCATTATTCAGCAGGTTGGGATATAGCCCGCAACGTGTCTTGTAGATGCCTTTCTTGAGTGGTTTTCCGTAATAGTTTTTTTCCAGATTGCTCAAAGAACTGAAAGCGCAGCAGCCATCCTCGGTAAATAAATCGAAGGAAAAGACTGCATACATAGTATCTTGTATCGCCTCATAGATGATCTCTATGAAATATTCATCTGAAATATTCAAAGAGCTGACCAGTTCGCCAGACCCATTTTTGACTTCCACGGAAAGCATTTTTAGAGCAGTATTGCCCGGTCCAGTGTTTTGCGGCCAATATATGGCAGAATCGGTTTGTTGATAATGGCTCAGGTACTTATGAATAACAGCTTCCACCGCACCTTCTTTCTCCACGCNNCATTTTGCCCAGGCATTTTTTTTGAAATCGGACATCGCCGACGGCCAAGACCTCGTCGATAATTAAGATTTCGGGCTCCAAGTGGGCGGCCACAGAAAAAGCCAAGCGCACATGCATACCGCTGGAGTAGTGTTTAACCGGTGTATCGAGGAATTTCTCAACTTCGGCAAATGCCACAATCTCATCAAATTTCTGTAGGATTTCTTTGCTCTGCATTCCCAAGATTGAACCATTCATGAAAATATTTTCGCGCCCAGTAAGCTCGGGGTGAAAACCAGTGCCCACTTCCAATAGCGATCCTAGGCGTCCATGCATCACGGCTTTGCCCCCTGAGGGCACTGTGATGCGGGAGAGGATCTTTAAAAGCGTGCTCTTGCCGGCGCCATTATGCCCGATGATGCCCACGGCCTCTCCGTGGTTGACTTGAAAAGAGATCTCTTTTAGGGCCCAAAACTTTTCTGAATGTTCGGCAGGAGCCTTAGGGCGATTGGGTGAGAATAGATTTTTTAGCTTTGCCACCGAACCGGAAACGGCATTCGATAGCGTATCGCGAAAGGTGCGATAAGGAGCTTGCGCCTTTCCTATGCGGTACCATTTGCTCACTTTGTCTACAAAAATAACTGGCTGTCCCATGTTTATACCACATCCGCAAAAGAGGTTTCAACTTTTCGAAAAAATAAGACGCCCGATAAGCCCAGCAGCAGCGTTGTGGTCAGGGAAAGCAGCAGCAAACCCAAGTTAACGGGTGTGCCAAACACCATCCAACGAAAAGATTCGACTACGCCGGCTATAGGATTTAACCCGAGGAATGGCCTCCACACCTCAGGGACCAAGCTAGAAGGATAGACGATAGGAGTGACAAACATCCACAGCTGCAAAAAGAATGGCGTGGCATAGCGGATATCGCGAAAAAAAACAGTCAAAGCCGATAGCCACAAGCCAGCGCCGCAAGTAGCCGCGAAGGCAAAAAACATAAGCCCAGGCAGCATGGTCATGCGCCAGGTGGGATAGATGTCGTAGTAAAACATGACGCATAAGAGCATGAGGAATGATAGGCAGATATCGAGCAGCCCTGCACAGATTTGGGAGATAGGTATGATCATCCGCGGGAAGTAGACCTTTTTGATCAGATTGCCTTCTCCAATAATGCTTGTGGAGGCATTAGTCGCGCCGTTGAGAAAAAACATCCATGGGACTAACCCAGTTAAAGCAAAAAGGGCATAAGGGACCCCATCGGAGGGCATGGCGGCGAGCTTTCCAAAAAATAGGGTGAAAATGATCATGGGCAGTAAAGGTTGCATGATGGCCCAGCCCACTCCCAGCAAGGTTTGCTTATAGCGCACGATCAGCACACGCCAAGTTAAAAAATAAAAGAGCTCCCTGTATTCCCACAATTCCTTGAGCTGGCGCAAGGGGAGTCCTTTTGAGGGGAGGATTACCGTAGTCTTTAATGCTGGGGCACTAAAGCTATTGATTTCATGTAAGCTCATGTATTTACCCGCACTTGATTGAGTCCATGGAAAGATCGGGACGTGATTGGCGATGATAGCAGCAGTTTGAATTATGCGCTATTGACAAACATCTCTCAGGGCAACCCTATCCTTTCCATCTTTTCTTATCCTCCCTATCCTGAAAATTTTACAGGATGGGAAGGATAGGAAAAGATGGGAAGGATAAGAGAGATGGCATTTAATTTTCCTTAACTCGCTGACCGAAAAGGTTAATAAGGTTCTAATTTTTTTTCTTGTCCTCCTTTGTGATCTTTGTGTGTTTCTTTGTGTTTAAAATTTTAAAATTCGCTGTACGAGAGAATGGACTTTCTATTTTTCCTGTTTTTTCTCTTTTCTTTGCGGTCTTTGCGCTCTTTTGTGTTCCCTTTGCGTTAAAATTTTTAAAATTCGATCTGAGAAAATCCGTGAAAATAATCCCCGTTTTCCCCAAAATATGCGCAAAATCTAACGAGGCAAAAAGACATTGCGCATTCTCATCATCTCCACCTTTTTTCCTCCCCTCAATTCCATAGCCTCATTGCGTCCCTACTACTGGGCAAAATATTGGTCTGCTGCAGGTCATGAGGTAACGGTTTTGACTCAACCGTCAGACTTCGATCACACTTCTGCTTTGGCATATCCCTGCAGTGATTTTACGGTGCTGTATGCCCAAGCTTTTCGACCTAAAGCGCTAAAGCGAGCCTTTCAAGAAAGCCAAAAGATCAGCCTGCCGCAATCCAAGGCGTTTTTTTGGAGCCGTTGGAAAAAGCGTTTTTTTGAAGGAGTGGAAAGGCTGCGGTCGCGTACGGGCATCTTTAAGGCATGTAGAATGCCTGACTTTTCCGACTTATGGATCTTGCCCGCTTTGAAGAGCATCAGCCAGGCCTCTCCGCATCGAAATTCCTGGGATGTGGTGGTAAGCACTTCTGGCCCCTATGCGGTGCACTGCATCGCCTACAAACTCAAGCAAAGGGGATTAGCCAAACAATGGGTGGCTGATTTTAGAGACCTATGGAGCGACAGCTTTTTATTTCCTGGATTATTCCCCTTTAATCGCCTTGAAAAGCTTCTCGAAAAAAGGTTGATGCGCCATGCCGATAAGATCACTACGGTAAGCGCACCTTTGGGAATGATCTTGGAAAAAAAACACGGGGCGAAAGTGCATGTGATCGAAAATGGAGTGGACTTTGAAGACTGCGAAAAGCTGGACAAAGCACTCATCTTTCCGCGAGATGGTAAGTTTCGTTTAGTATATACGGGAGTAGTTTACGATGGCATTTATCATCCAAAGCCACTTTTGCAAGCCATACAGGAACTATCTGCCGATCCATACAGTTTGCCTTTAATAGAAAACCTCGAAGTGCTTTTTGTCGGACATCCCGGCAACCTACTGCCTCGCTGGGTCGAGGAAATGCAACTGGCGGCATGGGTAAAAATCCTTGCGCCGGTAAAACGCGAAGATGCTTTGCGCATGCAGCGCGATGCCAGTGCCTTGCTATTCCTGCTTTGCGGCGATCTCCAAAAAGATGGCATTTTCTCCGGAAAAATCTTTGAATACCTCTACTCTTCCACTCCCATTATTGTAATCAACGGTGTGTCAGACACTTCCACGGTATACCTCTCACCTGACATAGAGGTAGGTGCATTCTTGGGATGCGATGTATCTAAAATCAAAGCATATCTGATGCAGAGTTTGCAAAACTGCCAGGCAGGCACCCCTAAGCCTAATGCTGAGCGCGATAAACTGAAGATGATGAGGTATTCGCGTCAGCATTTATCTTTGAAACTTCTTGACTTGGTAAAGCAGAAATAGCATCTTATTGGGGTGAATTGGGCCCAGAGAAACTTATAAATAAAGAGTAGCGCATGTGCGGGATAGCAGCGATATTTGGCAAAGCGAATAGGGAAGCCTACCAACAAATTTTTGCCATGACAGACATCATACACTATCGAGGCCCAGATGATGAGGGGGTGGTATTGTTTAATGCCGCATCACCTGCGCAAAAGGCCTCTATACAGATCCTTGGAGGGTTAGCCACTCCTCCCTCGGTCTACCAGTCCGCTATCTGCTACACTCCGACATATGCTTCTGAAAGAGCTAACTTCGATGGCACCATAGCCGCTCTGGGGCACCGTCGCCTATCCATCGTCGACCTTTCCCCTTCGGGGCATCAACCTCTGTGCTCAGCTGATCAAAGATATTGGATCGCCTTCAATGGCGAAGTCTATAACTACATTGAAATTCGCCAAGAGCTTTGCACTTTGGGGCATATTTTCCATTCCACAAGCGACACTGAAGTGATTATCCACGCCTACCAGCAATGGGGGACCGCCTGCTTGCACCGCTTCAACGGCATGTTTGCCTTTGTCCTTTACGACAGTGTGCAGCGCTCGTTTTTTGCCGCCAGGGACCGCTTTGGAGTAAAGC
>PLSG01000186.1 GCA_003164155.1 Parachlamydiaceae bacterium
CTTTGCGTCCTTTGTGATCTTTGTGTGTTTCTTTGCGTTAAAGTTTTCTAGGTTTTGGGATCAAAAATTTCGCTATACAGGGGAACGCAAGTTGTTTATTGTGTTCTTTGCGTTCTTTTGTGGCCAATTTGGAAGGTTTTGCTTCTTTAAAATTTCTTAATGTTTTTGTGTAATACTGCGCAATATCTCTTTTATTTTACGCTTGTGGCTGATTTTTTTGTTGGATCAGATTGTTTTATTATTTAAATAACAAGGATTTATGGCTTGCACATCTAGATTTGATCTATATAGTCCTAGAAATGGCGACGCATCTAGCCCTTCCGCTTTAGCTTTTCCTCGCGCCGTGGCTTGCCATGAGGAAGATCTCAAATTGTGCACGGCCGAAGCCTATACTCAAGTGTTGCAAGCTGAGACGCGCGAACTGTTGAGATTTACAGCCATTAAAACCAGGCGCTATGTCTTGCAAGAGGGCTCTAGTAATACTCCTGAAGTAGCCATATCTTTGGGTGAACTCTGTTCCGCGTTAAGCGCAAAGTTTAAAAATGAGGGGATAAAAAAAGGGATCACGCTAGAATCTCCGTGGCTAATTGGCGGTGGGGCTGGGCATGTGCTGGCAAACCTCGAGTATACTGACATAGATATTTGCTTTTATATTTCTAATCCGGATTTCGTGGAAATAAAAAATATTGTAATTGAAACCCTTAGGGAGTTATGGACCCAGAGAGGTTTGCCGCCGCCAGATAGTGAATCAATCCAAAAACAGTTTATCACTAAAAGCACCATTTTCAAAGGCTACACGGGCTCCATCTTGGGTTTATTTAATGCCATCGATCTCAAGTTCAGCTACATCACAGGGCGACAGCATGTATCCACGGCGGATGGCTTCCAAATTTGCCTAGCCAACAACACCGTGCGCTGCGCCAATGGAAGTGCATATTGCACCGATGAAGCCAGCTTTGGCGAATCATTAAAGGCTTTGCTTTTTCGCAAATTCATAGTCAAACATCCCAGTGAGGTCAGCGAACTCATCTATCGCGTAGTGCTAAAGATGACTCAAGGCTTTGAAATCGATGCCGCGGCGATTGAAGTCGGATTGCAGAAATTGAAAGAGGAGTATTCTACTAAGGAAGCCTTAAGTAGAGCCCTTAGAAAATATATGCTCAATCATTATGCTGGTGATGCTGTAGGTCAAAATATTTTTTTACTTAACTTCTTGGTTTTGATTCAGCAATTTTCAGACATCGCCGACCAANNTCAGGGCATATCCACATAAAGCATCCGATTGCCTGGATTTTATACGCGGAATCTTCTTAGGTGCGTGGGGCTTTCAAGACTGCCGATCTCGTTCTTCCATCCAGGCTTATGTCTTTCCTTTTATGGAAAGCTCTTCTCAACCATGCAACTTTTTTTCCATCACACAGGCTAAAAATACGCATTATCTCATGCTATCGGAATCTCCGCTAGAGCTTGCTTTAGCTTTTTTGAAAAGCTGGTCGAAACTAGAAGGACAGATTGGAAGCTCTTTTCTCCTCCCTTTCCAAAAATTGTGCAAGGGATTGAACATCCCAGAGCATCTCTTTAGAGAAGCTTCAAAGCAAAAAGCAGCCGCGCAACTCGTGCAATTATTTGAGATGGCTCCGATTTCTCCCATGCTAGCGGTTAACTTCTCTGGCAATTTGAGCCTTTCCATGCATTTGCATGCCACAAAAGAGGCTTTGGATAGTTTGAGTTTGTTTTTAGAAGCTTTGAGCTCTGTGGAATGCGCATATGAAGAGCCTAAGGGCACGATCCTCAAAGCTGAACTGTGTAAAGCTATCCCGCTCTTACTGCAAGAAGTCTTTAGAGAGTGTGATCTGAAATTGCTGCAGCAGGGTTATAATATCTACTTGTTAAGCAAGGCATGCCAGCTGGTCCCAGTGGAAAGAGAAGCGTATTTTGCACTGGCTTTTTTGCACTCCTATTACAGCCTCTGCCAGGTATCTAAACTATCCTTGTGGGGAAGAGAACTGCTGCGCGCCGCTGTTTCGGAAAGGATTTTGTCCAATGGCCTGACCAAAAAGCAGTTTGGCATCATCCTCGATGCCTTTGACAAATTGTCTTCTTCAAAAAAGCTAGTGAATTTGAAAAGCGCTTTCAAAGTGCTAGAATGCATTTTGCGCATAAAAAAACAGCTCGGTGCAGCTGAAAGCGATAAGCGCTGCGTAGAAAGCGTGGCCTTTTTGCTCAAATTATCGCAATCCTTTAAGAATCTCCATCTCGACTATTTGGCCATCAAAGCTCTGAATGCTGTAAAAAAAGCCGATCCGCTTTTTTTCCAGACATTGTGGAGGCATTTGGGAGATTCCTTTGCC
Organism: Parachlamydiaceae bacterium; assembly: GCA_003164155.1. Lineage (GTDB taxonomy): Bacteria > Chlamydiota > Chlamydiia > Chlamydiales > Parachlamydiaceae > BOG-1457. Next base: position 2,352 of record PLSG01000186.1, read on the forward strand.
CTCGATCTCGTGCACAGTACACATCGCCTGGCGGAGGGCTTTTCTAATAAAACTCTGGAAACTGCCGCCTACCAAGCGTTGGGATTAGTTAGCACTATGCCCGCCGTGACTCCTACAGTTCAAGAGGTGGCGGCCTGCGCTTATCAGCGCCTGCTCAGCTGTTCCGCCCATATAAACACCGCGTGCTCTCTGGGAGCTCGCGGCATTGTAGCCTGTCATCTTTTGCAAGCTAAGCGCCCCCTCAAGGAAGAATTAGGTCAAACCATAATCCAATTGGCCTTCCGTCTCATCTGCCTCTCTAAAAAGAAAGCCNNTGGCCTTCGCTGACTTCTTCGCTATGGGCAGCAAACTCTTCAGATTGCTTCCTCAAGATGCGAATGGGAAAAAATGGACGCAAGAAATCCATGCGCTCTTTCTGAAAAGAATTAGTCAGCTTGTCAAAAAAATGCAACTCCCTGGCTTCAACTATACCTTGGAATGCGAAAGATTTAAATCCTGCGTCTTAGCCCTCAGTTCGCTGGAAACTGTAGCCCAAAAAATTGGAAAGAGGCAGGCCGCCATTTTGGCGGAGATGGCTCACGCCCCTTTAGATAATTTCGGGAGTACAGCTCTTGCCCAGCTTCGGGAGATGGCCCTTCTTTTGGACGGTGAGACAGGTGCAGAGTTCTTTCCGTTGTTTGTGTCTAATCTACCAGATCTTTCAACCGGAGAGTCTAAAGTTAGAGCTGAACGGACATATATTCCGGCGCTTAGGTCCTGTGATAAGGAGCCTGAAAATAAATCACTGGCCGCCTATGCAGAGTGGAAAACTAAAAATATTTTGGAGGACCTTTCAGAGGATCTCAAAGAGACGGAGCAGGCTGCAAATTTGCTGTACGATCTGATTATGCAAAATAAGCTCAAAAAGATCAGCCGTAAGATAGAGAAAATAAGCGTATTCCTGATGGAGTCCTTAAAGGGGGCTAACAAGCGGCAGGCGAGTGTGTCCGGAGGAACTTCCCCGGCAGGCCCATCTAAGATTGGGCAACCTCATTTAGGTTTGAGCTTGCACAAGGCGTTGGCTGCTCTGACCACAACCGTTTCGGTCAAAACACTTGGATTGGCTGAAAACTTATATGCACATATGCAAGATGGCGATTTCGCTCAATTGGACGAATGCGGCCAATCTTCCTTAAGATTTATTGAAGGATATACGCGCTTAGGCCTCTCCAATCCCCAGGGAGCAACCCTTGGGTTAATGCATTGGATGGGAAAAATTAAACCGCTAAAAGTCAATGGCGAAGAAGACCATAAAATTCTGTTTGCTGCTTTAAAGCAGCTCCTTACGGCTAATAGTGAGGCCTCTCTGGAGTCAGTCCATAAATATATAGCCATATTGTGCCAAGACTTCGCCTTTTGCCACCAATATCGCACTCAAATCCTTGAGATTGTACATGCCTTTACAGCTCAATGTCTTGCACAGGCTGTTGACCATGAGGCTTACTTTGCCAAGGCGTTGCACCTCTTTGACACGTTGATAAATGTTCAGAGCGAGCGGGTTTACCTTTTTGCCTATAGCCCTGAGATGAAGGCTATCTGTTGCAATCTATTGGCAGCTATTCCCTTGGCTTGGAAAATAGACGCTGGACGCTTTAAGGCGTTGGCGCCGCTCTTGCAATGTGCCGCTAAGCAGCAACTGATCAGCTCGCTTCAGTATCAAACTCACATTTCAATATTGAAGGCTATGCGTGGGATGAAAATGCCTCAATTGCTGACTTGGTTGCCGGAGCTTTTTCATGAGCAGCTATCTAGTGTCGTAGGGGCAGATCCCGAGGAGTCTTTTAATTTTTTAATTCGCTATTGGGTAGTGCTTTGCCGCCAGAATGAAGTTGAGGCGAGTATTTCAATTTTGTGCGCTGAGCTTTTTATCGAGCATAACAAATACGCCTATGATTTCTTTTTCAGGAAATCGAACAGTCCCACTTTTTTCGGTTCTCTGATAGTCGTTTTGACCAAAACCAAAAATTCTGCGCATCTGCAGAGAGCTTGTGAATTCTTTTTATGCGACAGAGTGGAAATGCAGGACGTTTCAGAGTATATTCTGACGGGTTTTAGGCAGCTTCCGCTAACCCAATATGATTCCGCGATCCGAAAATCGTTACAAAGCGTCATAAAAAAAATCTTTAGTGAGGAGTTGTTCTCAAAAGGCGATGTGCAGAGCATAGGCCTCTTTGAAAAGCATGAAATTCTCGTCTTGAAACTTATTAATGCTCTGGCAGCTAAACCAGATTTTTCCTTTTTAGACGAGTTGATCATATATCTCAAATTCATGTTGATTCGCAAACAAAAAACCGGCAAAGCAGTCTCTTCAGAGCCGTATGAAGAATGCTTTTTAACTATCAGCTGCACAGCAACTTCTATGCGAAATTATGAGCTGATCGAAAAACTCTGGAAAATAGCGCATCAATTTCTTTCACCTGTCCACGTGGCCCGCTTCCTGGCGCATATTGACAAAGAATTGCATAAGCATATGCAGGCTGTCGCCTCCCTTTGTCAATTGCCCTATCCCAAAATCGATCATGCCCACATGTGTGCTAGCATAGAGCGTTCACATGCCCTGTTGCCCTTATTTGGGCATTGTGATGCAGACCAAGGGCGCCTTATGGTCGACAGCTTAGTNNGTCAGAAAAATCGCCGGATTAAAGCCCGCAGAATTGGAGGAAATTAGCTACCAAATGAGCGATTTGATCATCAAGGCGGAAAAAATGAGTTTACATGCCGTTCATCGGGAGAAGAGCTTAAGCGATGGCAGCGAACAAAAAATCCAGAGCGAACGACTTCAAGAATTTAAGCTAGCCAGAAAAAGATGGCATGCCTGGATCATTCATCCGCTTTGCAAACTGTGCTTGAAGGGAAGGGATTATGTGAGCTTCGTTAGGCGGACTATCGTTCATCTGGAGCATGTCTTTGAACTCTGTGACTTCAACCACTCAGCCGATGTCAAAAATCTCATGGATAATATGCTCTCGGTAAATGAAAATGTCTTTTTTAATATCGCCACAGAGCGCTCCACACACAACTTCGATATGTTTTCCACCCTCCTCAAAAAAATCATGGAAAAGAGCATTCTCTTCCCCGAAAATCAGAGCATGCGCAATGTCGTAGTCAGTATGATCAATATGGGGATTTATTACCCTCAAGTTTTTCAGCAACTCGGTTTATTGGACGGCAAAGCAAGTATTAAGACAGGTAAAGCTAAAGCACATCATAAATTGCAAGACTTGGCTAAACGCCCTAAAACACATGCCTTGATCATGCAAAGCGCAAGCTTCAGTAGGCTCGCCGAAAGTTCAAAAAGTTTTCTCATCCAAGAGGCTTTAACTAGTCTCCAGCAATTGTCCGAAGAGACTTTTTTCAACCTGGCCGCTACTGAAACACGGCCGAGGTTTGCCAAAGCGTGCATCTCCTTGTTGCTGACACTTATGAGGAATGCGCTTTTAGCCGTGCCTATATGTAATAATCTGCCTCAATCTGCTTTGCACTTGATGGAAGTTTTAAAATTGTGTCAGCAGATCGAATCTCTCTACTGCCCAGGCTTGCCTGATGATCACCTCAAAAACATTAAATCGCAGTGCCAGGCAATAGCCGGAGCAGTAGATAATAAATTGAAAGCCATGGGTGTGGTCATCCGCATGCCAAAGAAAGAAGAGAAAAAGTAAATCTTAAATCAGAAATAGAAAGGACAAGATCATGATAGTCAATACATTAGATTCCTTGGTAGTAGCGAACAGAAATTTACGACACACAGGGTTCGTGAATTTCCACAAATTCAAAGATGCCCGAGTATACGAAAATGTCAATAACGTAAACTATATTAAGATCAATTATGAAAGGAAACTTGGATTAGCCGCGCGGGCGCACTCTTTGGGATTGGCTATTTTAGCTACTCTTAGCATCATTCCTCTCTTTGTAAATTTCAAATATGTCACCTCTTTATGGAATCAAGTTGACAGCGGAATTGAACATAAAGTTGTGCTTTGCCACCCTCAAGCGTATCCTCAATCTTTGCAGAAATTTGAACGCTGCATCAATAAGTCTGGAGAAAACCCCACGGGTAGCAAGCCAAAGGGTGTGGCGTTTAAGGAAGCCCGAGAAAGGAAATTCTTGAAAGATGCTCCTCCTGAAGCTGTGGGTGAGCTAAATTCCGAAGTTTATTCGGTGAAGGCTTAAGGCTATTGGTATTCTGTAATGGTTCGCTAAATAGATGTCGTCCCTCCGGGACTTTATATCNNCCCTGGGCTTGCAGATGCCACCCCACCGGGGTTTAGGAAAGATAACTGCAGTTTATCAAGAGAATGGTATTGTTTTTAATCTTTAAAATGAAATTTTGGTAGTATTTATGCAAATTGTTAGAAGCGTTTTGATTTTTTTGTGTTTGGGCGCGAATCTTTGTGCAACAACTTTAGAAAATGCCCTACAGGAATGCTTTCCGAAAATTGAACAAAGTGAAATTACTGCAGAATTGTTGCTTGGAGGATTCTCTACTGATGAAAAGTATATTGTCACTGTAAATAACCAAAAATACGTTCTGCGTCTTTACGAGCTGACAGAGAATTCGAAAATAGATTCTGAACTGTATATGCTAAATTTAGCAAGTCAGCTTGGGATCGGTCCTACAATCTATTACGTAGCTAAGGACAAAAGCTTTGTCTTCATGGAATTCTTAGAAGGAGGAACGATTACGTTTGACCAAGTGCGTACTCCAGAGACCTGTGTCATCATTGCAAAGGCAATTAAAATCCTACATTCATCGCCAACTCAAGAATGGATTCATTACGATTGCCTTGCACTTTACAAAGACGCATATTATTTTTTGGTCAATAAAGCAGGCAAAAAGCCTGAATTTGATGAAGCGATCAATATGATGCGCGATGCTTATACGGAGTTGAACAAGCTGTCGATCGAAAAAGTGAATACACATTCTGACCTTAACCCGCGTAATATATTCATTATCAATGGACAAGCGAAATTCATCGATTGGGGTGACGTTAACTACCATGATCCGTTTTATGATCTAGCTTTATTTTCGATGTTTACAGCATACACTCCCGAACTAGAAGAGCTTTTGCTGCAAACCTACCTTGGCAGAGAACTTAGAATCAATGATTGGCAAAAGTTCCATCAATCCAAGCTTATCGCATATTCTACGATTATTATAAATGCTTTTTACATATGTTTTGCTTCAAATCCATCTGCTGAGATGATCGATGATCATCAAAGCTACGAATTTTTGATTAAGCAATTTGTCGATTATTCTGACAGTTCACATTCATTATTAATGAACATCGCCCACACATTACTCAGAGAAGGACGTAAATTAAAAACATCACTATGAAAGGTTTTTAGCAACATCGCTAGACAGTCACTCTTTTTTTATTTGATAAAAGTAGCCTAGTACACTGTAAACATTAAAATTGTGGGTAAGATTCCGGCAGCAACACCCAGGCTTTGCCCTTAGCATTACCATATCTTTAATTCATCCCAGAATGAGGGTGAGGGCAATTATCCCAGCGCAAGCGAAGCTCAGCCCTGGAGAGATAAGATAAGTATTGCACCCCTGAAAGAGCATAGGCATCAACCTAAAACCTTATAGAAAAAGGGCCTTCACAAATTACTAGGAAGAGGTTATTGAGAAAGACGTTTTAGTTTATATAAAAAAGGGTTTCGTATTTCCGGAGCCCGCCTCGGGCTCCCGGAAATGAACAATCCTCTTTTGTTTGAGCTAAAACGTGCTTTTCTAAATAAAATCTCTCTCGTGATTTTTAGGGGTGTTTTTTCATGATATTTTTAGGTTGATGCCTATGCCCCGAACGGGGATGAACATTAGATTTGTGTGGTTTTATCATTGATAAGAGGCGCTTACAACAGCCAGAAAGGGAAAGAATCTCTCTCTCTCTTTTTGCGTTCTTTTGCGGCCAATTTTTTCGGCATGAGTGTTGGCGATGGCCATCTTTTCAATTGCTTGAATTGCCCACAGAGGTTATACATTTTGCATATGCCTAAAGAAAATTTTATGGGTTTTTTTTAGCTTTCAAAAGTCTCAAAAATGTGCATGAAAATAGGAGGCGATATGAGTGTGGGAGAAAAGGCATTTTCCTATTTAGATAGGGCAAAAAGCTACTGTTCAGGGATTTTAGTAGAAGCAAAGTCGAGAATGAGTCCTGAATTGATGGAAAAGAGCAAAAAAGTTGCGCAAATTGTCTTAGTTGTCTATAGCCTCGCCCATCACCTTTTTATTGTCGCCGCTAGTCTGACAGGAACTTTATACTTTAGAGAAAAAAGCCTGGCGTTTTACCAAGATGTCCAAGCTCACTGGGATAAGCAAAATACTCTGAGCAAATGTATTCACTTATATGCGGCTATTTTTTTACCTTGTCTGAGTGTATTAGGCGCTGTGGCCCTAGGAATGTGTGCCGGCACCCGTTTCCTCGATAGCGCATTTAGCGTGTCTAGTTTGTCTGAAGTTGATAGTAAAGAGGGGCAAAAAAGCATCTAAAGACCCCTTAAGATGAGCCAAGCCGAACGGGCATGAGGCGAAAAAATATTGGACCTCTTAATATTTTCTTAATACATGCGCATTATAATTATAGCGTTGAGCAATATTAAGCCAATGTGCGCAAAGAGCATGCTGGTTGTGCACTTTATAGCAGCTATGGTAGAATCTGCGTAAATTTTAATGCGCATCAGCTAAAGAATCTTTAGAGGAGAGAATAATTTGGGCAATGCTCCTAAAAAGGCTGAAGCAAAAGAAGCTGTTTGCTCCGAAAATGCCGCTCTGAATGAGCGAAAAGATCAGCCTTCAAAAGAACAGTTGTCAAAATAGGCATTCTCTTTGCACCACAATTGGTGGAAGGCCCTTAAATGGGGGCTGTTGACAAATTTTCGATATAATTTGGCAAAGTCCCGTAAAATTACTTTCAAAAAAAATTAGCATAAAAGGAAAAATATATTATGGCAAGCGGCATACCTTCAGGTAACACACCTCCAGTCAGCGGACCTTCAAGTTTTAAATTTCCCACAGCTCAGGATCTTCTTAAGATGAAGCCTGAAACTACTCTCAAAGTGGCTGGCGTAGCCATTGCCGTGCTTTGTTTGTTCGTGCCAAGTGTTGTGGTAGATCCTTGCACTAGCTTAGGCGCTTACTTCCTCACCTCGCTGCTAGTCCCTAAACGACATCTTGTAGCGGCAGCTGATAAAGCCTCTCAGCTGTGGGTAGATAACGCTCCAAAAAGAAACATGTTCTATGCTGGGTTGGCCATTTGCGCAATGCTGATTCCCTCAACTAGTGCTATAGCGGCAGGCGTAGCCTTTGCAGCTTATCTAGCTAAAAATCCTAGTACCGAAGCTAGCCTTAAATCGGCAGCAGCTTCTGTGTCTAACGCCTAGAGCTGGCAAGAAAGGGCAAAAGGACATAAAAGACATAAGGGACTAAAAGGACATAAGAGACATGGCTTATGTCTATTTAGTCCTTTCGTCTTTAGGGCCAGATCCTAATTGTCAAGCTGTTCATCACCCCCATTCGGGGGTGAATATCAGATTTGTGTGTTTTATCACTAGTAGAACACTACAAAATCAACCTCTAGCCTTGGGCTATGCTATTCCTCAGACGGCCTTCCTTCGCTTTTGAGCAAGATCTCTTTGGCAGCCAGGGCTTGCCTTTTTAGGTCTTCAAATTCCGGGATTTCATCAGAGTATTCTATGGCGATATCCAAAGCCTCCAAAGTGCTCTCTCTTTCGTGCATGGCAAATAGACATTTGGCCAAATAGAAGTAAGGCACAGGGTTTTCGACACGGGCATATGCGGCCATTTCATAGGCATCAAAAGCCCCCTCGTAGTCGTGGCAGAGCTGGGCGGCGGTTCCCAAAGACAGCCAGTAATCGTCGTTGTGGGGATTGAGAATGGCCAAGAATAGAAATGCATTGCCGGCATCTACATAGCGCTGGTGTTCTAAAAGCACATGCGCAGCCGAGGCAAACTTATCCATGATCTCATTGGAAAAGCCTAGGATCTCCTGAACGGTCTTTCCTTGGGCCATTTCCCTTTTAAGCTCGGAGCGGTGCTTGAGTTTCTCGCGCACTTTTTTTGAGATTTTAAAATCTTCGAAGTCGAACATAGCTGATTCCTTACTTCTATTTCATTCACTTCATCTGCCACCTTCATTCAGCCAGGCTGCATTATGGGCGGGGATGAAAGGCGTTAAAGGCTTTTTGCATATGCGCCCGGCTGAGATGCGTATAGCGCTCGGTGCTGCTAATGGAGGCATGGCCGAGCAAATCCTGGATGATACGCAAATCTGCCCCATTGTCCAAAAGATGCGTGGCAAAGGAATGCCGCAGGCTATGAGGGGTTATTTTTCGATCGATTCCGGCTTGTCTGACATAATGCACGATATTTCTCCATGCGGTGATGCGGTCCAATCGGCTGCCATTCTTTTTGACGAATAGGGCGCTTTGTCTGTCACTGTCTACATTTCCACGAAAATGCAAAAGGTAATAGTCTACGGCTTCTAAAGCACGCCGGCCGATGGGCACCATGCGCTCTTTTTGGCCTTTGCCCACCACTTTGATAAATGTGTCATCCACATCGTAGAGGTTTAAACCACATGCTTCTGAAACTCGCAGTCCGCTGCCGTACATTACCTCGAGCAGGGCTTTATCGCGCGCACCCAACGGCGACGAGGTATCTGGTTGGGCTAACAAATCCTCCATTTCGCGGACACTTAAGACCTGGGGGATCAGTTGCCACAGCTTAGGGGACTCTAAAACGGCTGCTATATTGTGAGATACCCTATTTTCCCTTTTAAGAAAACAGAATAGTACTTTAATCGATACAAGCTTTCGAGATAAACTGGATGAGGCATAACCCTTCTCTTTGAGGTGTGCCAAGAAGGCCACGATATGCTGCAGCTGCACAGATTGGAAATGAGTGAGGCCATACTTTTGTAGACAGAGTATAAAGGCTTCCAGGTCGCTTTTATAAGCTGAAATGCTATTTGCCGCTAACCCCTTTTCGGTGGCTAGAAAGGCAATAAAGTGGCCTAAATCTTGTTTTAACATGCTCAATTGCTCACGCCGCCAGCTTGCTGGCCAAGACTTTTTGGATTTCCATCAGTTGGACATTCATGAGATCGACGCGCGCAATGGCATACATCTCCGAGCTATGGATATCTTCGTACAGGTTGGTGTGACTGTCTGGCTGTTTGCGATCCTCTCTCAAAACTAGGATCCGCCTTCTGGCCAAGTATAGAGCCAAGACAAAAAGTTCAGCTGCGTTGAGGGTGCCTTCGGTGGCTTTGGCTTTTTTCAATAAGGCCAGAGCCCTATCGTCGCGGCTTAGATCGGGCGGTTTGATTTCCTTTTTGGAGAACACTTTAGCTTTCCAGTAGCTTTTAGCTTTAGCGATCCATTCGCTCTTGGCTTTTTCCTTCCAGCACTTTGCGCAAAAATCAAAGCGTTGTGTGGCATGGTCATCGGCTTCACACAAAACCGAATAATATTCCATATGCGGATCCAGTATCTCTTTTTCTTGATAACAGTGTGTTCCGCGCCGGGGTATCTCTTGTTGAAAAATTTTTTTAGCAGCCATAAGTTAAAGATCGTCCAACGATTAAAGATTGTCGCAATTGTTCAGATCCTAATAACGCAAGTTNNGTATTTAGGTGGCATGGACTAGCAATTTGGGTTATTATCTGTTTTTACACCACTCTGCAAAGGGCGTCATCAAAGGCAAATTCAATGCTTTGCCATCGGGCGCGTCCATTATAACCACTGTGCCGCCCGCTGCGCAAAAGCCCCTGAGCATGCGCGTGCCGGCAGCGCTTAGGCCGCTTGGGACAACTAGCAAGTAGTCGAGGCCATCCCATCCGCTGGTTAGCATGCCTTCTGGTACGAGGCGAAAATCCACTTTGTTTTGCAGCAGCCATGTGAGAGCGAGCTCCAGTCCAAGGTAGTGACTTGGGCGGCAGAGG
>PLSG01000461.1 GCA_003164155.1 Parachlamydiaceae bacterium
GAGTATTTCAAAAACAAGTCCAGCAAATGCGTATTTGTGGGTGTTCCTAAAACTATCGATGGCGATCTCAAAAATGACTTTATCGAGATCTCCTTTGGCTTCGATACGGCGTGTAAAGTGTATTCTGAGATTATAGGAAATATCTCACGCGACACCCTCTCTGCCAGAAAAAGTTACTATTTCATCAAACTCATGGGGCGTTCAGCTTCGCATGTCACTTTAGAATGCGCTTTACAAACCCATCCCAACATGGCTTTAATCGGAGAGGAAGTCCTGGCAAAGCACAAGACGATCTCACAGATCACCCACGAGATCTGCGATATGATCTGCACGCGCGCCTCGCACGACAAAAACTACGGCGTCATCCTCATCCCCGAAGGGATCATCGAATTCATTCCCGAATTTAAACAGCTGATTGATGAGCTCAATGCCATTCTCAATCCACACAATGCGCATAATGCCCTCATAGACCTCCTTCCCTCTAATGCCGAAAAAATTAAGTACGTCACCGACCTCCTTTCGGGGGAATCCACCACCTGCTTCCTTGCCTTGCCTCTCGACATACAGATACAGCTACTTCTCGATAGGGATCCGCACGGCAATGTGCAGGTTTCAAAAATTGAAACCGAACGCTTATTCATGCAGACCGCCGAAGAAGAACTGCATCGCCGCAAAAAACAAGGTTTATATAAAGGCACATTTTCCGCCCAACCTCACTTTTGTGGCTATGAAGGACGATCGAGCTTTCCTTCTAACTTTGACAGCAACTACTGTACGGCTTTGGGTCAAGTTTCAGCCCTGCTAGTTAACTTTCGCGCTTCTGGATACATGAGCTGTGTGGGAAATCTCACTGCCCCATCAGAGCAATGGAGCATCGGCGGCATTCCCCTCACTTCCATGATCGCCTTAGAAAAAAGACAAGGCAAGCATAAGCCCGTGATATCCAAAGCCTTAGTGGATCTAAGTGGACACCCTTTTTCCACTTTCCGCGATCTGCGTCACAGATGGCTGTTAAATGATGACTATGGCTACTGTGGCCCGATCCAGTTTTTTGGCCCCGCCGAAATTACTGAAACCGTACCGCGTACCCTCCTACTGGAACGCAAATAAAGAAAAGGACAAAAGGGACCAAAAAGACATAAGGGACATAAGGGACATAAGGGACAAAAGGGACAAAAGGGACATACGTCACGTCTTTTTTGTCCCTTATGTCTTTTTGGTCCCTTTTTGTCCTTTCAATAGCCCAAACCTAACTGAAAAAAAGGTTGTTGTAAAATAGTAAAGACTTTAATAATACAGCAAGATGAGATCGCAAGAATTTACCTGTTCTGCCCCTTCAACCTATCTGAAGGCCACTGAACGAATCTGCAGCTAAGGAGAAGGAAAATATGCCCGCTAAAATTCTCGTTGTAGATGATGAACCAGACATGGAGCAGCTCATGCTCCAGCATTTCAGCAAGCAAATCAAGAACAAAACTATCGAACTGATTTTTGCCAGTAGCGGCATGGAAGCTTTAAAAAAGCTGGATCTGCATAAAGACATCGACATTATGCTTACCGATATCAACATGCGAGAAATGGATGGCCTCACTTTGCTTTCCCGGGTGCAAAAAATCAACCGGCCCATCAAATCCATTATAGTATCGGCCTATGGCGATTTGGAAAATATCCGCTCGGCCATGCGCAAAGGGGCCTGTGATTTCATCACTAAGCCTGTGGATTATGACGAGTTAGAAAAAACCATCACCTCTACTTTGGAAGACTTGCATTCGTCTAAAACGGAAGGAAAAGCTTCTCACACTGGCTCTGTCGAACAAGACTTAGACCTCGATATTGCCCGCACCATACAAACCAGCGGAGTACCCACAAACTTTAAGCCATTTCCCGAAAACACCAACTTTGAAATACTGGGCACCGTCTTATCAGCGAGAGAAGTCGGCGCAGATTTTTTTGACTTTTTCCCCATCGATCAAAAGAAACTGGCCTTTACTATTGCCGACGTGACCACCAAAGGAATATCTGCCGCATTATTCATGACGATGTGTCGAGCACTCATCAGGGTGGTCGGGATGCAAATATCCTCTCCCAAAGAATATCTAGAACATCTCAACCGCTATTTGTGTGAAGACAACCAGCGTTCGATGTTTTTGACCATGTTCTATGGCATACTCGACACTGAAACTGGGGAGATAAGCTATTGCAACGCCGGCCATAATCCTCCCTATTTCGTATCCAAAGACGGCACCATTAAACAGATCGGAAAAAACAGCGGAGTAGCACTCGGAGTTATCGAGACTTCAAAATATTATGAGGGAAAAATTCAATTGAGCAAAGACGAATCCCTCGTCTTATATACCGACGGCCTGGTTAAATCTATCAATGCCAGTCAGCATGAATACTCCGAACAAAGATTGGAAGAACTTTTAAGGAAATCAGCCCGAGTGCCTCCTTCAAAGCTTCTGCACAACATCATCGATGACGTGAAAGCCTTTTCTGCAGGTATAGAGCAAAGAGACGATATCACCATTCTTTGCCTGCAATATTGCCGCTGAGGCTTGCATGCAGTCGTATAACCGATTTCTAAGCCGATTTTTAGGCACGCTTGCCCCACAAGCGTAAACGCACCTACGACATGACAGCTGAGGGCTATTCTCTTGCCCGTCCTTAAAATCGGAAAATCTATGAAAGTAAGCGCACTTCAAGCCAAACACCCCTTCCTGTGCTATCTAGGAGTTTTACTCATGCTCCTCATGGTGCTGTGGATATTTAAAAGTACCCCTTTTGAGGACTCAGCTGCACTGATAGCCAGCTTGAGCACTCTGATTGTTTCGTTTTCTATGCTGATAGGGGCCTTCATGCTGGTCAGTTTTTATGCCAATGCCAATCCCTTTTTCTTATTCCTAGGATGGGGATTTGTGGGATATGGCTTACTTGTAGTAGTCAACTTTGCCTGGCATAGTTTTGGCTTGGATGATCAGCCATCCGCCGTCATGGCCTATCTATCCCAGTTGATCCATCAGTTAGCCGCCCTGTGCTTACCCATCTTTTTGTTGATCAGCAGCTACGACTGGAGAAAGCGCGCCTTAAACAGGATTACTTTCAAACCCACAAAACCTCTTCTGACCCCACTAAAAGCCATTTTCTGGACATCTCTGATCATTTCCATATCAATTTTCAGCGAAACGTATCTCCATTTTCTTTTTTTGCGCAACCTACTGCCATACCTCCCGCTGATTTTTTTCACGTTAGCCTTCACCAAATATCAAATCCATTCGACAAGCTTGATTGAGAACTTTCATCCATGGCTGTCATACGCCATACTGGGGAATATTTTTCAACAAATTACCGCTCTACAGAACACATCGCAAGCTTATGGCTATATTTTACAATGTCTAAGTCTACTCATGGTGATAGCTGGCATTCTCATGCGCAATTATGCAATTTTCAAGCTGGGAGAAAAAAGAAGCGAAGACCTCCTATGTTCCAAAATGGCCTACAGCGAATATGCCAAAGAACTTGAAAAAATTGCCGAAGAGCGCTCCGAAAAACTTTTGCTTTCCCAACAAAAACTGGTCATCGCCGATAAATTAGCCTCACTTGGCCAACTCACGGCAGGTATCGCCCACGAGATAAAAAACCCCCTTAACTTCGTAATCAATTTTTCCATTTTATCCTCCAAGGGATTGTCCACAATAGAAGCACTTATTAAAAACCAAGAAAACCTCCTAGAGCCTGAAACATACAACGAAATCAAGGTGGGCTTAGCCACTTTGCAATTCAACACACGGAAAATCCAAGAACACGGCAGAAGGGCTGACAGCATCATCAGGACCATGCTGTTGCACGCCGGCAGTAATAAAGTCGCCCCTCCNNCCCCTCCTAAGCAAACCGACATCAATACCCTGCTAGAAGAGGGCTTTAACCTGGCTTACCATGGAATGCGCGCTACACATTCCATGTTTACTATTCACTTCGTACCTGTATTAGATGGCAGCATTGAAGGCATTGAAATTGTCCCTCAAGATATCATGCGCGTATTCCTAAATCTCATCAACAATGCCTTCTACTCCACGCACTGTAAATTTTTAAGATTGGGTAGTATCATTGAACCGCAGCTATCTATCACCACCAAGAACTTGGGAGAGGCTATAGCCATCACTTTCAGAGACAATGGTGAAGGCATAGAAGAGGGGATTATAAACAAGCTTTTCACCCCGTTTTTTACCACTAAACCGGCCGGCGAAGGCACTGGCTTAGGTCTGTCTCTTTCCTACGATATCATCGTCAAAAAGTACGCAGGAAAGATTTCCGTAAATTCCGTATATGGAAAATATGCCGAATTCATCCTCATATTGCCAAAAAAACACAAACCTCCCCTACCCGCTAAAAAAATGCCAGAAGACCTGGTGCAACGCCACAAATTACCTTAAGCGCGACTATGACTTTTGGAACACAAGTTTCGCAGCCACATGAGATTCATACCGAAGTCACTTCGATATAAATCAGAATGCGTTACAAGATGCCTCAGTAGGTGCGATTGTTGACGCTCAAAAATTCATAAAGTCAAGTTAAAGCGCTCTATAAATCTACTTTCGCTTTAAAACAATAAGCATATACCGCTACCTCATACCGATCAAAAATTTTACTTTTTTTGTAGCTTAATATACGTCGATCGCGTATGCTCACCCTCATGAAGCAATGTGACTATTGCGCTTGCAACCTGGAAAACTTTATCAACTCGTTTATTATTTGAATGAGGGTCGAATCATGAAAGAATTCGTAGCATACATCGTAAAGAATCTAGTCGATCATCCAGACAAGGTTCAAATTAACGAAATTGGGGGCACTCAAACCCTAATCATAGAACTCTCTGTCGAAAAATCTGACATCGGTAAGATTATCGGAAAAAAAGGGAAGACCATTAATGCTATACGCACTCTGTTGATGTCAGTAGCAAGTCGCAATGGCATTCGCGTCAACCTAGAGATTCTGGAAGAAAACGGCGCTAGACACGAATAGATGAGCCGCATCTGCTTTAGCATTTCCCCGCAGAACCCTGTGGGGCATTTGCTGCAGGCGCACACTGCATTCCGACCAGGCTTTAGCGCGTGCCACGTCCTTCTCACCCCCTAACCATGCCTTGCTAACACCACATTCAAGACCCTTCCAACTAGCTATCTTTCCTATCTTTTCCAGGTCTCGATCACCTTTTTGACCAGCGAATTTAGGGAAATTAAACGCCAAGAAACACACAAAGCTCGCCAAGGCCGCAAAGAAGGAAAAACACATATTTGTTTGTTTTCTATTTCTTTCTATTCCTTCTTTGCGTCCTTGGCGATCTTCGTGTGTTTCTTGGCGTTTAATTTTCCTAGGTTATGTGACGGGCCTAAAAAAGCACCGGTTTAAAGACCCATCCCAGCATTTTCTCCAATTTTTTTATTGACAGACATCTCCCAAAAGATCAATACAATAGGATAGTGACCTTTTTACGGTAAACCCAAGAAACGAGAGGTATTATGCTAATAAAAAAGCAATCAGATAAAGAAAATGGCGCTTTAACCCATCCCTCCAAAGCGGCCGAACAGACCGTGGCGCCCAAGCCACAAGGAAATACAGCCTCAAGCTCTTCAAACCTATCAGGAAAAGTTCTTTCCAATACAGGACACCCCCCTCTTCACTCACCAACTCACGCCTCTACCCCCCTAAACCAAAACACAGCATCCAAACCAGACGGCAAGACCCGCATCCTCATCAAGTACGATATAGGCTTTTCCAACTTGCTTTACGTGCGTGGAGAGGGCGCTAATTTGAGTTGGCATAAAGGCATCCCCCTAAAAAACACCAAAGCCGACGAATGGGTTTGGGAAACAGATGCGCATTTCAACAAAGCTGAATTCAAAGTCTTGA
>PLSG01000226.1:0-10320 GCA_003164155.1 Parachlamydiaceae bacterium
ACTCATGTTTAGCTTAAATTGAAATGATTCAAGCTGCTCAGTCAAAAAATTAAATAAAAAGAATAAGGCAAAAAATGACCCCTTCTTTAAGTCTCTCTTCAACATCTCGTCCTCTATATTCATCACCTTCAAAACTAGAGAGAAAAAAGCATCCTTTTTTTTTAATGACAAATCCATTAACT
Source organism: Parachlamydiaceae bacterium (assembly GCA_003164155.1). Lineage (GTDB taxonomy): Bacteria > Chlamydiota > Chlamydiia > Chlamydiales > Parachlamydiaceae > BOG-1457. The sequence goes on from PLSG01000226.1 coordinate 183, forward strand.
AATATGTTCCCTTTTTTATCACTAAAAGACCTTTTTGCATTGACGCTGACTGGGCGTTTTTTTGGCAATGCGATAAACTATAGCCATGCAAGGCACATTTACTATAGGGGTTCTCGTCTGCCTGGCGGCACTTTCGCATTGCGTTTAAATGAAGGCCCCTCTCCCTCTGTCAAACGATTGAAAATAGATGCGCCTTCTTCTTTTTCTTCACCTAAAGAAGAAATCAAGGAGGAAGAAATTGAGGCAAAATCAAAAGAGATCAGGGCGGAAGAAATTGGGGCAAAATTAAAAGAAATCAGAAGTTCTTGCAAGGCTGCACGTGCCGCTGATTACCCTCCACCAATCAAGTTAGAAGTGGAATCTACTACCCTGGTTTTCACTGATCGCCATACCTTATACAGTGATTTTTATTTTCAAGTTTATATAAAAGAACTTAGTCTAGTTAGTGTAGATAATTTAATGTGGATATGTGAAAAATTGACATTTTTGAAGCACACAAATTGCAACAATAAAGAATTTGAAATCTTATACATGAAAATTTTCACAGAAATTAATGAGCGCTTACCTCACACGTGGTTTCCTAAAATTGACAAAGCTACAGAAATTTTATTCCTAATTTCTACAGAATTTGCGATATTTGAAAAATTAAGCTTACCTTTGCTTGCCAATATTTTTGAGTTTTTAGTAAACAATCAAAGAGCAAAAAATGTTAAGGATGACAATCTAACAGCGTATGAAATTCAAATATTGGAAGAAATATTGAAAGTGGGACGTAATAGCAGAAGTGAGTTAAATGCGCGTTTATTGCTCAAACTATCGCAGTATGCGCTGAAAATGGTATCTGCTAATTTTGTCTATGATGACACTGATAAGAGGCGAGTCTTAAGCGCGATTGCAGATGGATTTGGTGATCTAGACATAAAAAATATATGGGTTTTGAGAGCACTGAACGAGAGGATTTGTGAACTTGATTTAGTGGATGATGATGGAGAGTTAAATGACGAAGGCCTAATAGGAACTTACCGTGATATCATAAGACTTTTTTCCGAATTCAAATTTCCGTGTGCAAATATTATAGCTAATATAGAGATGGCTCTTCCTCAAATTAATGGTGAATCAGATTTTGACAAACAAGATATTTTAGCTATAGTCAACCTGCTTGCTTGGGCATGTGCAAAAGCTGATTATATTTCTACTGCAATACGCATATTAATAACAGAAACCTTAGAAGAATTAGACGAATCAGAAGATCTTTATTTGGATGATGAATTTTTAGAAACATTCAGTGAATTAAGTTTAGAGGAAATTGCAGAGGCTTTTGTGAAATTAGAAATCAAAAATCTGAAACTCATAGACTATTTAAATGAGGCTACAGTTCTTAGTGCGGGTGCAGATACCATAAACGCCTTAAGAATGACTAACATATATAAAGAGGAAATTTTTGTTTATTTTAAAAATTCAACTGAAAAATTACTTACATACACCCCTCGCGAACTGATTTTAATTTTGAAATCATTTTTTCACTTTGATGAAGCTTTAACTGCCTTGAAAAAACCATTAGATCCTTTAGTTAAAGATCTGATTAAACAAGATAGTTTTGATGAATCGGAAAAACTGTTTCGCTCCCAGCTTGAAAATAGTTTATCTGCTTCATCATCCTCATCCTCTTCCTCTTGAGAGGACTCCTTTGCGTGGCAAGATTTCATGTTAATGAACGGCTACCATAACCATTTCTTCTATCCTTCCCATCTTTTCTTATCATACCCATCCTGAAAATTTTACAGGATGATAGGATAGGAAAAGATGGGAAGGATAAAAGAAACGGTTGCAGTAGCCGAAGCTTTGACTGAAAAAGTGAATGAGGCCAAAATTTTCTATACCTAATCGATTAAGACTTGAATCTTTGCTAAAATGTCTCTAATAACTAAAACTGAAGCAGAACTCACAAATTTGGCATTTCGGGCTTTCCAATCTAAGGAACGGATTTGATCACATAGTACAGCGCCATTTATATCACCAACTTCTATTAATACCTCAAAAGGATATCCTTTGATCTGGCTGGTAATAGGCATGAATAATCCCAAGCCTGTTTTATGGTTATACGGATACGGAGAAATCGTTATAGCAGGTCTAGTTTTTTGAATTTCTTTTCCTTTTTGAGGATCAAATTCAAGCCAGACAACATCGCCTCGTTTTGGAGTATATGCTACCACTCTTCTCCCCCCACCTGGGTATCATCAAGCAGCGGATGATGTCGATTTTTTGATGTTATTGCCTTTATCATCGCATCTAAATCGTATTCAGGAATTTGGATAACGATCCGGCCATTTTCAATTTCAAGATTCACAAGACTACCCTGATGCAAATCAAGCTGCTTGGCGAGCTTAATGGGAATGCGTATTCCGAGACTGTTTCCCCATTTTTGAATGTGTGAATGCATATCGATCCTCCCTTATCAATGGATATACAAAGTATATACTTTTTGGCAATCAGGGTCAAGCTCGCCTTGTTTACTGCCTTGCTTACTTTTCGGCCAAAATTAGATTGAAAAGAAGAACAAGGCCGGAAATATCGAATCAGATCCTTCCCAGATGAAACGGGAGGATCTGGCAGTTACTGATGATTGCCCTTGCTTTTGGACACGCCCGTATGCTAACAAAAAATAATAAAAGGCAATTGTTCAAATGCGAATTGAAAATTGAAATCCCAAGGCTCCCCGATGCATCCCAAAGCCGCCAAGCTGAAACAGAAGCTCTTGCAAGAAATGCGCTCCTTCTTGCTATATACAGCCTTTATAGCGCTGTTCTTTTTTTCTTTGCTCACATACCAAAATCTAACCTTAGGCGCATATTCTGCGGAGCATCTTTCGCTCAATTACCTTCACTATAGCTATGAACTGCTGCAAGCTGCGATTTTATCTAAAATCATTTTGCTCGGCGAAAATTTAAAGTTGGGAGAAAAGTTTGCCGACAAACCCCTGATAGTCCCAACCTTATATAAAACGCTCAGTTTTAGCCTTTTTGTGTTCTTTTTTACAACTCTCGAGCACCTTTTTTTTGGATTTTTGCGCGGCATCAGTTTCGTAGAAATCTATCAGGTTTTCTTAAGCAAGGGCATAAATGTAGTTTTAGCTAAGGTATGGATAGTATTTTTCGTTTTCATCTTCTTTTTCGCTTTCCTGGAAATGGGAAGAGTATTTGGCGAGCGCAGTTTATTTGATCTTTTTTTCTTCTTTCGAAAGCCAAAAAGTGAGGCGGATATATCAGAAAACCTAGACTCAAAATAAACCAGTAATCCAATTGAATACTAAAAAAATTCGACATCCCCCTGTAGAAGAAGGCTATTGGTTTAATTTCGTCCAGATGTGCTCGGCTGCAACGCCTCACCTACCGCATCTTAGGCATTTCGCTAGAGCACATCTTTGGACGAAATTAAAACAATAGCCTAAACGAATACCGTCCCCCCCACTTTAGCATTGTTGGAATTAACTTTTCAAATTCCCTTTTTATGCCTGGATGCGAGGGATTTTTCCTAATGTTGTCTAATTCAGAAATGCAAAAGTTGATTGTATGATCAAGATCGGTGGGTTTTGGATTAAGAAGGATTATAGATAATCGACATGCCCAAGAATTCAAGCGGTTCATGGCAACTGGCAATCTAGGCAGAGGAACTCGTCCGATTCTTACTGCGGCAAGTTGAGTTAAAATAATGAGATTACCAGAGAGATTTCTCGCCCCCTGTTTAACGAGAGTACATGGTCTGGCATTTAATCTATCGATTTGTTCTTTTGTTTTTTCCATCAATCTCATACCAGAAGTGAGGCGTAAACTTTGCCTGCTCACTCTTTCGTAAAGCGCCAAGGATGCCTGGCTATTAAAAATTTGCTCCATAGACAACCTGTCGAGAGATAGATCGAACTTTTGTTTTATGCTACGCGAAGTGCCGCGCAATTGTGCTAAACTGACGACATCCAAATTTCCCATAGTCAGATCCAAAATTTCTCTAGGAATTTCAAGTAACCTGAAATTTACTCCTTGCGAACTTGAAGAAGTTGATCTAGATCCTGATGTAATCGCAGAAGAAGTCGATCCTCCCATTATAGAAGTAGATGATTGTGCAATCGCAGACATTTTGCCTCATTTTAAAAAATATATAAATTAATTAACTTATTTAATCAGGAAAATTGCATGATATCGCCGTGCAAAGCGCCTTTTGGTCGTTTTTTGCGTCGAAGGCTTTTAGCATCAGCATACTATCTTCCATTTCATCATTTTTTTGTTAAGATATCATTAATATGTGATGTATTTTCGCAACTGCTCAGATTTTCCTCGAAGGCATTGGCATCAATTTAAGTGTATTGGCTAAGCAAGAGGCTTCAAATGGGATGGACTGGCGACGCCAGACGATGCAGATAATGCGGATGAAACTTCGCAACCAGTCAAATTTAACGGTTCGCTAGATAGATGTCGCCCCTCCAGGGCTCAATAACCCTTCGGTAGCACCCAGGGTTCTCTTGCCGCTTCCGCGGCAGCACTCACCCTGGGCTTACAGATACCACCCCTCCAGAGTGTGGAAAGCGCAAATCCGGGGAAAAGCGCCTTCTTAAGCCCCGGAGGGGTAGCATCTGCAAGCCCAGGGGGAGCGCTGCCGCGGAAGCGGCAAGTGAACCCTGGGTGTGGTTAAAAAGGCATTGAGCCCCGGCGGGGCGACATCTATCTAGCGAACCATTAAAAGACAATTTCTTTTATCCTAAACTTGACACCTAACCTTGGGTTTTATAAAAAAAACTACAACCCCTGGAGGGCTCTTATGAAGAGCTAAAACTCCATTTACTGAGTACTCTTCGAACTTTTGACTGGCTCAGTCTCTCACCTGAATTTTCAACCCTATCAAGATTCGTTTGAAAATAATATATCCCCAAAGATATATTTATTTCTTGTGACGGGATAAAACTTAAGATTAAATTTAAAATAATTAGAGGAGACTGGCGAATGAACGAATGGGTCAATGCATTGATTCAAAAGTTTCAGGAAATATTAGGATTAATTCAGACATGGTGGCTTCCTGTAGGTGGTGTTTTTGTCGGTTCTTGTTGGCTTATTATAAAAAAATTCTGGCCTTGGGCAAAAGGACTTTGGGATGCAAGAGAGAAATTAAAACAACTGCAAAACGAACAAAACAACTTAAATCTAAGAAAGGAATTGATACTCAATAAAGAAGAAAACCTTAAATTAAAAGAAATTATCACGAGACTATCAAGTCAAGTAGAGCTTAAAGAAAATGTTGTATGGAAAGATGGCATGCTCTACTACAATAGTGCCGAAATTTGTTCACGCTGTTATGACACTAGTGCAAGCGCCGACCGCAAAACAGTGCGTTTATTAACGAGTGATTATGAAATAAAAGGTATATTTTATTGCCCTGAATGTAAAACACATCTCAAAACCAGGGAAGGGGCACTCAAGCAAAGGGATAGACAGATTTCGGGAAGGAACTATTAACATTTGAAAGGGCTTGACATTTAAAAGCAAGCACTCAAAGTATCTAATACTTTATTTTAGCAAAAAAATTGCTGTCTGAAGACGTACATTTAAATCTCCGCATTCCAGGAGTTTCATTAATGCATCATGAGCTTTAGATTGTGAAGGTGCTTTAAAAGAGGCAAGCTCATTTTTTAAAGCCTCATTTTCATGTTTAAGCGCATCATGCTCCTTTTTTAATTGGGCATAATTTTCACGCATCCTTTTCCAATTTGTAGCTTGATCATCAGATTGCATCTGTGATGCTCCTTTTTGCTGCTCAGCACCGTACTGAGATGACACTTCTTCTGAAGCATCTACGGTTTTTTTAACCATACAGGTTACTCCTAATAAAAGGGTTCAGTGAAAATAGCCCCTAAGAGGGCTATGAGAAGAAGATTATCAAAAATACATTTAAACATCAACACGGAAATTGATTTAATTATTCTTGTCAACATAGTTCAAGAGAATATTCTTAAGCGGATTATGCCGATCATCTTCATCTCTCTTGGTTGAGTGTCCCAGCAAATTAGCTACCGTGGAGCTAGTCTTAAAATTGAAGACAGCTACAACGCATCTAATAAATTCGCATCAGCCCAGAAAAATCACTTCAGCTGGCAAGAGGGATTTGGAGTGTTTAGCGTAGGTAGACCTGCGCTAGAAGTCGTAACTGACTATGTTAATAATCAAGAAAGTCATCGTCGCACTTGCTCATTTGAAGAAGAGTGGGAAAAAATGATACTCTCACCTAAAAATTGAGATATCGATAAAGCAGCTTGGCATGTTTAAAAGATGCGAATGTAACCATTTCATCTATCCTTTCCCGCCTTCCTGTCCTAAAAATTTTACAGAATGAGAAAGATCGGAAGGATAGGAGAAATAGCTACACATGGCTAAAGTACAAATTATGCTGGCTCAGAGCCTTGTTTGCCTGAGGCATCATACAGGTCGAATTCCAAGAGGCGAGCTTCGATGCCGCCGCTTTCAATCACATAGCGCCGAGCGGTGGCCAGTCCCACTTCTTTAGTCAAGTCGTAGCTGCCAGTAAAGATAAAGCCGCGGGCAGGCTTAGCGGTCATGCGCTTCAAGAAATCCCCCAGGGAACGATATAAGGCGCGCAGGTGTTCCACATCATCCAAACGGCGTCCATAAGGAGGGTTGGTGATGACGAAGTTCGGCCGAATCTCAGGCGCATAGACTCTGACATCCTCTTGGGCAATATCTACCAGGGAATGGAAGCCCACGGCGCGCAAATTGGCCTTGCACATCCTGACCGCTTCAAAGTCCACATCTATGCCAAAGAAATGCTCGGGCAGCAAGGGAATGCGCTGCGAGTCAGCTTCGCCTTTAACCTGCAGCCACGTCTGCATAGAAAAGTGCGGATGCTTGGTAAATCCCCACTCTTTGCGCAAAAAGCCAGGAGCCGTGCGTGAAGCTATTAAAGCAGCTTCAATCAACAGCGTGCCGGATCCACAACACGGATCGAGGAATATTTCGTCGCCGCGGTATTTAGCCATGCGCAATAAAGCTGCCGCCAGAGTCTCTTGCATGGGAGCTTCGCCGCTTTGCTGGCGATACCCGCGCTTATACAGGGGCTGACCCGAAGTGTCAAAACTCAACACGGCATTTTCGTGATGGATGAACAGATTGAGTTGGATCTGGGGATGACTGCTATCCACGGAGGGTCGTTGGCCAGTCCTTTCTCTAAACTGGTCGCATATGGCATCTTTGACCACTTGGGCGGCAAAGAGGCTGTTGCGCAGCGTCTTATGCGATACGTTAGAGTCAATGGCAAAAGTTCTCCCTTTGCCGATATAGCGCAGCCAATCGACTTCCAAAGCTTGCCGATAGAGGGTATCGCGATCGTAGCATCTAAATTGCTTGATGGGCAGCAAGACCCGTCCAGCGATGCGCGAACAGTAGTTGATGCGGTAGATGCTCTCGAAGCTAGAATCCTCCACATAGACACCTCTATAGCCTTCGCTGACATTCGCAAATCCAAGTTCGGTCAACTCTTCATGCAGCAGAGGTTCAAGACCGTGTCCACAGGTCACAAATAGAGGCAGCGCGGCTGGAGCGCGCGCAACTCCCTGACGCTGCGGAGCCTGCCCTGAGCGTTGTGAAGCCTCTCCTGAGCGCCTGTCTGGCCGGCGCTCAGCAGGTCTGTGCGAAGGTCTATCTGAGCGACGATCGCCAGATCGTTCAGGAGGTCTATTTTCTGAAGGACTATCTGAGAATCCCCTATTTGAGGATCCATGAGGTGGACGAGGAGTATAATTCACAATATTTCCATTTTTTTAGCTATGCATAAACAAGATCACGTCGCCGTCTTTAACCACATATTCCTTGCCTTCCATGCGCACCTTGCCCATTTCGCGCGCACCAGTGCGCCCTTTATAGGTGAGCATATCGTCATAGGCCACCACTTCGGCGCGAATAAAGCCCTTTTGGATATCGGTGTGAATTTTGCCGGCGGCTTCGGGCGCCTTTAGCCCTCTTTGAATTGTCCAAGCTCGCGTCTCGATTTCTCCGGTAGTTAGATAGGTGATCAAACCCAGCATGCTAAAAGAAGTGCGGATAAGGCGTTGCAGACCGGATTCGCTCAGGCCTAAGCTTTGCAAGAACTCTGTGCGTTCACTCAAAGGCAATTGAGCGATCTCCTCTTCGAGTTTGGCGCATATGGGGATCACGCTGTTGCCCTCTGCATGGGCATATTCGCGCACCTGTTGCACATAGGCGTTTTCCATTTCAGGCAGTTCTTTTTCCGAAACGTTAGCCGCATAGAGGACTTTTTTAGCGGTGAGAAAGGGATAAGACTTGATAGATTCAAGCTCTTCTAGCGAAAGCTCAAGCGTGCGCACGGGTTTATTATCGTTCAGATGCGCTTTCACTCTTTGGAGACAATCGATGGCCGTCTGCAGCTCTTTTTTGCCTTTCACCTGTTTTTCCAGACGCAAGATCACATTTTCAGCCATCTGCAAGTCAGAAAGGGCCAGCTCCAAGTTGATTACCTCAATATCGGCAATCGGATTTACTTTACCAGTCACATGCACGATGTCACCCGAGTCAAAGCAGCGCACTACGTGTACAATGGCATCTGTCTCGCGGATGTTGGCCAGGAATTGGTTGCCCAAGCCCTCCCCTTGCGATGCGCCGGCTACCAACCCGGCAATATCGACAAACTGCATAGAGGCGTAAATGAGTTTGCGGCTATGGGAAATATCTGAAAGCACTTGCAGGCGCGGATCATAGACATCCACAATGCCCACATTGGGGTCGATGGTGCAAAACGGATAGTTCGAAGCGGCCGCCTGGTTTGAAGTCAAAGCGTTAAAAAGAGTAGATTTCCCTACGTTGGGGAGACCCACGATGCCACATGAAAGCCCAGCCATATGTTTCCTTACAATTTTTCTAGCAATTAAAGATGCTAAAAGTTTACTTCGCAAACCCCTTGTTGTCAATGATGAAACCGACTAAACTGTGTTTAAAAATCATAAAGTTCAGTAGCGCCCATCTGAACGAAACTAAACCAACAGCCAGTTGAATTGACTCTTGCCATAATAACAGGTAACAGGAGGTTGCCATGCCATTTTCTTTTTACCCCTTCATATACGCCACATGCCTGCTCCTCTTTGGAATGCTTCAACCCACCTCGCTGCCTGCCGAAGAACAATATGGCTATATCACCTATTCTACGGGAAATTTAGGCGACTATATCCAGGCCATTGCCGCTAAAAAATTTATCCCCAAAAATAGCATAGGCATCGACCGTGAATTTATTGGAGTCTTCAACCATCCTCAAAAAGTCAAAACCTTAGTGAATGGCTGGTTTATGTGTACCAAAGATCTCTTTTGGAATAAAAACGTGCCTGCGCCAATAAAAAGCTGGCCCCCCGCGCGCATCATCGAACCGCTTTTGATATCAGTGCATTTTATTGAACCTTTCTTCCCCTGCCTATTCACGGACAAATCCATTGCCTACCTAAAAAAATATGGGCCAGTGGGCGCGCGCGACCGCGCTACTTTGAAAGTGCTTCAAGCGCATGGCATCCCCAGCTATTTTTCGGGATGCCTTACTTTGACCTTAAATAATCCCTATGGCGAGGCGGATCGGCAAGAAATCATTTATGCCGTAGACCTGGACGAGGAATGCGTCAGATATCTCAAATCCCAGGCCACCTGTAAGGTCAAGGTTATGGGCCATACCGATCTAAAATTGACTCAACTGACCGAAAAAGAGCGCTTAGCCAAAGCCGAAAAAAGGCTAGAGCTCTATCGAAAAGCCAAATGCGTCATCACCACCAGGCTACATGCCTCTATGCCCTGCCTGGCCATAAAAACTCCCGTTTTACTCGTGGGCGATCTAGATTCGCGATTTGATGGCCTCAGCGAGCTTTTGCATACGGCTTCCCGAAATGACTTTCTAGAGGGAAAAGCCCTTTTCGATTTTAACCATCCCCCAAAAAAGCCCCGAGGCAACCTTTCCTTAAGGGAAAACCTCATTAAAAGGGTAACTAGGTGGGTGGCTTCTTCCCCATAGCTTTAAAAATGAGAAATGCCTCTAGTAGACGGCCTTATTCACCCTTTCGGTCAACGAATTTAGGAAATTTTAACGCAAA
>PLSG01000226.1:10379-10511 GCA_003164155.1 Parachlamydiaceae bacterium
CTGACCCCTAGCAAGACTTCCGCCAAGCAATCTTTCCTCCTGCTAAATCAAATTCGCGGGCACTTTATTAAGATCCCCAAGACTTTCGCAAAGATGGCTTTTCACTCTTATTGTGAGGTGTATGATTAGCAA
>PLSG01000028.1 GCA_003164155.1 Parachlamydiaceae bacterium
GTCATCACTTCATCGGCGATGAGCAAGACATCGTGCGCGCGGCACATGCGCATCAGCTGGTCGAGCCCTTCTGGAAGGTGAGGCAACATGCCGTTGGCGCCTTGGATAACCGGTTCAAAGATGAAGCAGGCTACCTGCCCCTTATCCAGCACAGCTTGCATGTCTTGGATGGATTTTTCGCGGTTTTTTTCTGTGGGAGGGGGGATGGAGACCACTTCGAAAAGCAACGGCCAGAAGGGTTGGTTGAAAGGGGATCTGCCAGCTATGGACATGGCTCCGAAGGTGTCTCCATGAAAAGCCCCTTCAAAAGCCACTATGGTGGTTTTTTTTGTTTCAGGGTGAGTGTTGTGCCAGTATTGTAGGGCAATTTTTAAAGCCGCCTCGATGGCTGTGGAGCCGTTATCGGAATAGAAGAACTTGGCGAAGCCGCTGGGCAGAATGGCTTGCAGCCTTTCGGCCAGTTCTACGGCTGGGGCATGCGTGTAGTTGGCGAACATGACGTGCTCAAGCGTTCTGGCTTGCTGGGCAATTTTTTCGGCGATATGCGGATGGGCATGCCCATGCAGATTCGACCACCATGAAGAGATCGCGTCGATATAGCATTCGCCCCGTTCGGAAAATAAGTAAGCGCCTGTAGCGCTGGCAATGGGAATAGGGCAATCGTCAATCTGGTGTTGCGTATAGGGATGCCATATGAGCTCTTTGTCTTGTCTGGCCAGCTGAGATTCTACTAGATGGGATTTTAAAAGTTGCTTTTCCATAGTTTTCCGTAATGCCAAATGGTTGTGGGAGTCAGTTCCCGTTCTGTGCGCAGCTTGCCTAAACAGCGCACGCCGGTATAGTTGAGGATGAAGCTCTCCGATTCGGCATGCCGCGCGTCGGCAGATGGCTTTGCAGCGTCAACTGAAGGGGAGTGTGCATTGAAGATAATGCCCAGCAAGGGCAACTTCTTTTGCCGCATGACTTCAATAGTCAACAATGTGTGGTTGATGCTGCCCAGGTAATGGTTGGCCACCAATACCCATTGACAGTTCCATGCGGAGTATAAGTCGCATTGCGTCAGGGTATCGTTCAGCGGTGACAGCAAGCCTCCGGCCATTTCGATGATCAAGGCTTTTGAAAGCGCAGGCATCATGTCTGTGATGTGCTGAGCGTCTATGCGTGCGTTGTCTAGCCGGGCGGCGTGATGAGGGGAGAGGGCATGCTTGAAAATATAGGCTTCGGGATGGCACTTCGAGTTTTTTTCGTCGATGAGGGCCTGCACCGCCATGCGGTCAGTTTGGTCGATCTGTCCGGCTTGGATGGGTTTCCAATAGTCGGCTGACAGCATCTGGACTAAAATGGCTGAAACCACCGTTTTTCCTGCATCGGTGTTTATGCCAGCTACGACGTATTTCATGGCTGATTCTCCTTTAAAATGAGCGCCAGCAGATCGGCCAGCTCGGCCACTTCTTCCCCTGTATTAAAGGCGTGCAGACACAGCCGCAGCATTTCCTGCCCCCTCTTCACAGTGGGGCTCATGATAGGGCGTATGTCAAAGCCTTTAGCGGCCAGCCGTGCGGCGCATGCCCGGACTTTATCGTTTCCAGGAACTATAATAGCTTGAATGGGGGTCTGGCTGGGCGGCAAGCTGACCCCCTTGTTTTCCAGCGAGGTTTGGAAGATCGCGATGTTTTGATACAGCCGCTGCCTGGCGTCATCGGCTTGCGCGACCAGCTCATAGGCGCAGGCTATGGCCATTACGCTGTGCAGGGGCATGGCCGTGGTGAAGCAAAAGGGGCGAGAAAAATTGATCAGGTAATCGCGCAGCAGCTGGCTGCCCACGATGGCGGCTCCATGCACTCCCATGGCTTTGCCATAGGTGTAGATGCGCGCAAACACCAAGTCCTCCATCTGCAGCTCGTTGACCCTTCCGCGCCCTTGTGGGCCGCAGATCCCTATAGCGTGCGCTTCGTCGACGATGAGGTGGGCATGGTAAGTTTGGCACAGCTGCCCTATCTCTTTNNGTATACCGATTCCACACAGACTATTGGCGCGCCGAGGTGGGCGGGTTGCGCATTCGGGCGCTCATTTTGATGCGTCCCTAGAGGCTTGGCGCTGTCCTGCTGCATTTTAAGGCGCTTTTCTAGGTGGTCTAGATCGTTATGCCGGAAGGGGATGCCCTGCGCTCTTGCCAGGCGCGCACCATCCCATATGGAGGCGTGGATGTGGAGGTCATAGATCAGCGGATAGCCCGGCTGCAGCAGGGCATCGAGCAGCCCTAAGTTTGCCATATAGCCCGAATTGTACAGCAGGGCTGCTTCGCCGCGGTGGAAACGGGCAATCTGCTCTTCGACATGGTCGTAGACGTCTGTCTGTCCGGTCAGCAGACGTGACCCGGTGGACCCATGTGCACAGGCGCCCTGCCGCGCCACCCGTTCAGCGATAGCTTGCTGCAATTTGGGGTTGCTTGCCATCCCTAAGTAATCGTTGGAGGTAAAGTCTGCGCCCTTTGGCGCAGCTTTGAGCGCTCTGAAATTGCCGTGGTTGCGCCTTTCTGTCAAACGCTCTTTCATGTGCGTGTTGAGGCATTTCTTGCCCAAGGCTTGGGCATTCATGGGCATGCTGCGGAGCTGGCTGACAAGGTCGTCCGTTCTTCCCTTGCAAAGGCCGGGCGGGGCTTTAGGCCCAGCAGCTGGAACATGGCTGAATCGGCATCTGGCTGAGGGTTGCGCGCGGCTATGGTCAGGAGCTTTTCTCCCATGAAAATGGAGTTAGCCCCCGCCAAGAAGCACAGCGCTTGCTGTTCAAAAGACAGGTTAACTCGTCCAGCCGAGAGTCTGACCATGCTTTTGGGCATGAGAATGCGCGCGGTGGCTATCATGCGCATAGCTTCCCAGCCAGATACAGGCGTCTGGTTTTCAAGAGGCGTTCCCTTTACTGCAGATAGCAGATTGATCGGCACTGACTCAGGGTGCTTGGGCCGGTTTGCCAAGGTGAGCAGTAAGTTGAGTCTGTCTTGAGTGGTTTCTCCCAGGCCTATGATACCGCCGCAACACACGCTGATGGCCGCGTTTTCAACTACGTCCAAGGTCTTCAGTCGGTCGTCGTAGGTGCGCGTAGTGATAATCGTCTCATAAAATTCGCGCGAGGTGTCTAAGTTGTGATTATAGGCATATAGGCCGGCGTCGGCCAATTTTTTGGCTTGCCCTGCATTCAGCATACCCAAGGTACAGCACACTTCTGCTCCCATCTTGGTAATCCCTTTGATCATCTCAAGAACCCTTTCAAATTGGGGATTGTCGCGCGCTTCGCGCCAGGCGGCTCCTAAGCACACGCGTGTGGACCCTTGGGCAATAGCTTTTTTGGCCCTATCCAAGACCTCTTCAACGCTCAGCATGGGCTGTGCATCGACTTCGGTTTGGTAGCGCGAGGACTGTGCGCAATATTTGCAATCCTCGGGGCATCCGCCTGTTTTAAATGAAATGAGATGGCACATTTGCACTTCGCTGGGATTGTGATTTTCCCTGTGGATAGTCCCCGCTTTAAAGATCAGATCTAAAAGCGGCAAATCGTGGATTTCCTGTATCTGCTCAATGGTCCAATCGTGGCGATCAGCGGGCATTTGGCGAACTCCTTTTTGAAATTTTCCACACAAAGATCACAAAGGACGCTATGCAGGCATAGAAAAAATTTAAGTATAAAGAAAATGGTTTTTTCTGCTTTGCGTCCTTTGTGATCTTTGTGGGCTTCTTTGCGTTAAAATTTCCTAGATTCAGCATTAGTTGCGCCTCTACCATATCAGTTCCGGGAGATGTTTTCCATAAAGAAAACCTTTGGAAATCCCATCGGAACGTTGACAACTTCGGAGGGAATAGGTAAAATTCCCATGACTAGCTTTCTCGGCTTTATGGCTTTAAAAAAAATCATAAAGTCGAGTTTAGAAGATTAAATCATTCAAACTCACTTAATTTAAATGAGGGATTGTTATGCCAACAGGAACCTTGCAAATTCACAGTGAAAATATTTTGCCTATCATCAAGAAGTGGCTATACTCAGACAAGGACATCTTTGTCCGCGAATTGGTATCTAATGCCTGCGATGCCATCCACAAAGTCAAGATCTTAGGCGATCAAGGACAGGTGCATGTCAAGCCCGATGAATTCCGCATCGAGATTAAGATCAATAAAGAAGCGCATACCCTGACTTTTACCGATACGGGCATAGGCATGGATGCCGAAGAAGTGCAAAATTATATCGCACAAATCGCCTTTTCCGGCGCTGAGGACTTCGTCAATAGGTACAAAACCGAAAATGAAAAAGATCAGTTCATCGGCCACTTCGGTTTAGGTTTTTATTCGGCTTACATGGTGGCTCAAAAAGTCGAGATCAACACTCTTTCGTATAAAGAAGGTGCTGAACCAGTGTTTTGGTCTTGCGACGGTTCTTCTGAATATCAGATCGAGAAGGGCACGCGTTCCACTCGTGGCACTGAAATTACTCTTTTCATCGATAAAGACAGCGAAGAGTATCTCGAAGAAGCGCGGATCAACCAAATCTTGACGCATTATTGCTCTTTCTTGCCTTATCCGGTGTACCTGGGGGATAAGCTAATCAACAGCCGCGAACCATTGTGGATTAAAGCCCCTTCTGAATGTACACAAAATGACTATTTGGAATTCTATCGCTATCTATATCCCATGGAAGAAGATCCTCTTTTTTGGGTGCACCTCAACGTCGACTATCCTTTCCATCTCAAAGGGATCCTCTACTTTCCCAAGATTCAGCGCTCCTTTGACGTGAATAAAGCGACAGTCAAATTATATTGCAACCGCGTTTTTGTGTCTGACAATTGCAAAGATGTCATACCTGACTATTTGATGGTCTTGCGCGGCGTCATCGACAGTCCAGATATTCCTTTGAACGTGTCTAGAAGCTATCTGCAGATGGATCGCACGGTTAGGCAGCTATCCAATCATATCTCCAAGAAAGTTTCTGACAGCTTGTCTACGCTGTTCAAAACTGATAGGTCGCGCTTCATCCAGTGCTGGGAAGATGTGTCGCCGATCATTAAATTGGGAGCTGTGGAAGATGAGAAGTTCTACGAGAGGGTCAAAGAGTTCCTTATCTGGCGCAATGTCGAAGGAGAATGGACCACGGTAGAGGATTATTTAGAGCGCAATAAGGAGAAAACTAAGGATAAGATTCTCTATACGAAAGATGACAAGCATGCTTCACATATCCTCGAAGTTTATAAAAAACAGGGCATCGAGATCCTCTGTTTGGATAACCCCATAGACAACTATGTGATGCAGGCTTTAGAGCGCAAATTGTCTAACACAACTTTCCAGCGCATCGATGCCAGCGTGCATGAAAATATCCTCGATACTAGCCGAGAAAGCACCGTTCTCGACGCCGAAGGCAAGACCGACGCGGGCAAACTGGCCGACTTTGTGCGCACTACCTTGGGTCACGATGACGTAGTGGTTGAAGCCAAAAGCTTGGCTTCGGATTCACTGCCCGGACTGATCATCTTGGATGAACAGCAGCGCAGATTCCGCGAATATTTGCAGCAAATGGACCCCAAACAATCCAAGCAGATGCTCTCAGCTATGGGCAAGCAGACTTTTGTGGTTAACACCAACAATGTGCTGATGCGGGCCATCCAGAAGTTAGGAGACACTAATCCAGACTTGGCTAAAGAGATGTTGCAGCAGGTTTTTGAGAACACCTTGATTTCCCAAAAGGAAATGGATGCTGGCGACTTGCATACTTATGTGCTGCGCAGCAACCGGTTGCTGGAGCATTTGGCCAACGAACTGTCTAAATAGCGCATTTAATATGGCCGCAAAAGAACGCAAAGCACACAAGAAAACATTTTTTGTGTGCTTGGCGCTCTTTTGCGGCCATTTCTTTTCCACCATCTCATCCCTGGCTAAACGCCACTTACCCAGCTCATAGGCTGTTTTTTTTCTAATCCTTCTTTGCGTCCTTTGCGTTCTTTGTGCGTTTC
>PLSG01000411.1 GCA_003164155.1 Parachlamydiaceae bacterium
TTTCGGTCAAAATTTCGGCTACTGTGACCACTTCCCTTATCCTTCCCATCAAGAGGCACAAATTAGGGGAACAGCTCGAATAGTTTAGCATTTAAGTGGATTGTTGAAAAAAAAAGAGGTCCCAAAGGGACCTCTTTTCATGTCAAACAGCATAACTGATTAAATATATGACTAAAGACTAAAGGACGTGAGACTAGTGCTCTGTCATTGGCTAGAACGCGTAGATGGCATCGATCTCAAACTTAGAATAAGAATGAGGTCCGCCTATACGCCGCTTCAACTGCGAAGAAAACTCAAAGCTTGTATCTAACACGAGATTATCGGTTAGGGCATACAGACCTTCGAATCTCCAGCCTTTGTAGTTGCATCTGCCGCGGCGCGTGCCTACAGTAACGATTTCACCATCGGCGTGTACAATCTCTGTGAAGGTTTGGTTCAGAAGATTTCCATTGCTTATGCCGGATACATCACAGTCGGGAATAGCTTTTGCTTCAACCCACTGGTAGTTGATGTCTAGTGCAAAATCGCCTTCACCGCAAACGCGTCCGACGATAAAGCCCAAGTACCAAGCCATGTTTTGCTTGCCGAAGTTTCTATTTGTTTCGGGATCTCTGATTCTGCGCGCTGCATGGTTGCACAAGACAGCTCCGTAAACGCTGACGTCTTTGTTGATGATTTCAGGGTTGAAATCATAAGCCAATGACCACTGAGAGTTTCTAAACTGCCAGCCTGCTGGATCTCTGTCGCCGCAAACATTGCGACCGTTCTTTGTCCAATCGATAAACGAATACTTGAATTCGAAGCCTGTATCCATAATATTCAGCAATCCCAATTCAGTTACATAGNNTTGAATGCGCGAATCAAAAATCGTGTAGAGCGGACGGCGTCCCAATTCCACATCGATGCGCGAACATCCATCGGCACAAATGTTGTAGCCGATATAGGCTTTTTTCAAGCATAAGTCGCCGCAGCATCCACTGCCGCCGCATCCAGCTGGATCCAGACCACAAACTCCGCGATTTTGCTGTACGCCGGCGATGTCATCGAATTGCAGCCAAGCTACGCCCCATGCGCGATCACATACGTAGTCCACGTACATGTTGAACATGACTCCGAAGGCATTTTTAGAATTGGGGATTCCATTGAATAGATCTCGATCAATGACAACTATATCTGTGTCGGGATCTTGCTTTGCGTTGCGCTGATGTCCGCGTAAATCGACGCAGTTGACTCTTTCATTGATATGGGCCCAGCCAAAACGCACATCGCCGCTGATGGATAGTGCACAGTCCTTTTCTTCAAGAGGAATGCTGCGTTTGGAATTGACAAAGGTTTGCACCTCTAGAAAATCTCTTTGCAAGTTGTCGTTGTGGATTGGTTCGTTTGTTCCCACACAAAATGCGGGAAGATTAGATGATTGCAGAGCGCATACTGCTAATGCGATCGGCAACACAAATTTAAGCAACTTCATGATAAAATCTCCATTTTTTGCTTGTTGCAGTTTTCCTATTTTCTTGTTTCCCACCAAAGCCTTACGCAAGCAAAACACTATCACGCCCAATGTTAAAAAAGACCTTTTATAAATGGCTGTGAATTATTTTGCTAACAATTCACACTCTCAAAAACATCGATTAAAATTTTATAGAATAGATAACAACTTCTATAACCTGTACCGCTAGCTTTGTTTTATGTTTCGTGATGATTGGCGCGATTCAAAGGAAGATACATACCAAGGTAATCTAGAGCCTCCTATTACCTTTTGGCGGGATTTGTTCATCTTCGCTGTCGAAATTTCGGCTGAAAAGGTGAACAAGGCCCTTTGGCGGTTCCCCGCAATTGAACCAAACCTAATTTTTGCAAAATTCGTAAAACTTTGCCCAATTATTTACTCTATTCAAAGGTTAAAGTCAACTCCTTTCACGCTCGCCTAAACCTATATCAGAAGGTTAATTGTTGAAAATCAAATATTTAGGTAAAAGGCAATGTCATCAAAAAAACAAATTGGGTTGTTACATTATGCGCAAGCTTTGCATCCCTCCGCCCCCGCTTTTGCGCTTATCTGCTGGCATCTGTGAGCTCCCCTCGTATTCATAGGGGCGGGTGTAAATGCCCCAGGTCCGATCGCGATGCGAGCCATTTAGCCATTGCCTCCACATGCTCATGGGGTAGCCTACGCTGCCGAAAAGATCTAAGCGCCATAATTCAAAGCGACCTGTGCCTGGATTAACCACGAAGCCAAATTCGTCTTTGACCCAGTTTGTATCGGCAAAGATCACCGGAGCCGGCATGGCATAGCCCAGCTGCTGCACGGCTTGGCTGACGAGCTGGTGCTCATCCTCTGGCAAAACGGCAGACCCCGCTTCAGCGCATAGCAAGGCTTTAGCGGTATCTTGCAGGAATTTGGAGCTGATCACATCTGCGCGGGGATGAGTCCCTGAAAATGCATCCAGGAGATAGAGCAGTTTTTCCCTTTTTTCCAAACTTATCTGGGGAATGGCTTCAAAAATCTTTTCCAAGCGGTCTTTTAACTGATAACTCGGAAACATGGGCAAAGAGGTATAGAGAAGGCTGTCGAGCTCATCTTTGAGGGAGATCAGCGAGAAGGCCGAAAGCAAGCCGCGGTCGCCAGATATAGTGTCTAAAATATACTGTCGCAGCTCGTTTGGGCGCATGTTGATCGGCACATAGAAAAAGGTTTTATTAAAGAGGATATGCGCCTGCACCGGCAGCATCTCGCATAGGCTGCTATAGAAAAACCGCACCATGGATTCATCTAGAAGGATGTTATCGACAAACCTTTGTCTGGGAATTACCAGATTATCCCGAACCCATGTGTAGGTAAATGTTTCTGATAAAATACCCTCTTTAATGAATGCCGAGGCTGGCTTAAGCAAAAAGGCATGTGTAGGAGAGTGCATGAGCATGGTCTTAAAAGGCGGTTGGATAAATTCTTGCAGCATTTTATGCGGAATCTGTTTGAGCGAGTCAATCATGAATACCAGCAGCTCGACCTCATTTTCCACCCAGCGCTCGACTTCGGTGGGCTTCTGATCGCGCCGATAATAGCAGCTGACCAATGTGCCCATATTACCCCCTGAGGTATATACCCAAGGCTTTTTTTCAATCTTATCGAGGTTTTCCAATGGATTTTTTACCACAGCCACATGATGCGCCGCCGCCATGCGAGCAAAAGCCGATTCGATAAATTCTGGCGTGCGGATATGATTGACCACAGCCGTGACAATTTCACTGATGTCCTCTTCGAGGGCATGCAGATCCGGATCAGTGCGCAAATCCGTCTCCGTGGCAATAAAAAAGCTTACCAAGGCATCTATAAATTCTTGATAGGTATAGATCATGGTCCATTGCGAAGAGTTGCTTCTGCCGTGTTTATACAATAAACGGAACCCGGCTGGGCTGTCATCATAGGGACCCACCACTACGTCGTGCATTTCGGCATCGTAGACTTCCTGGAAGTATTCGGGAAATTTACTATCATAGATATTGATCAGCAGGTCAAAGAGGCCAGCATAAACCTTCGCTCTGGCGTGCATGCTGTCGCGCATCTCTTCCAGGGTGCGAAATTCGTTGGCGCGTACCTGGTACTCAGAGCGCAGCCAATGTGCCTCTTTCTCACTGGAGGCTTGCTTGAGGCGGCCTTCGGCGTATTTCAATTGGGCGTAAACCTGCTCGTATTCGGCCTGTAGTTCGTGAACTTGTTGGTTGCACTCTTCCATCTTGCGCTTGATAATGGCATACAAGCCCTCCCCTATCCCCCCCGGCTCATCATGGCGTAAACCCAAACTAGAATATAGGTTCCAACGGGCAAAATCGGACTTTGTTTCGGCAAAGGAAGCCAGCGAAAATTCCCAGGCCTTGAGCAAAGCATTATCGCCCATGATTTTAAACGTTTTCTTAGCGTCTGCCATCTGTTTTAAAAAATAGGCGCAAGCCTCGGCTTTGCTTTTTTTGACTTTGCTTAAGGCATTGCCGGCTAAAATCACCACCGGTGACATGCCGGGTAGCATTCCCTGCCCAGACATAACTGCAGGCCTATTCACGAAATCGCGTATGTCCTTGTCAGTCAAAGCATTAAAGTGCAGCAAAATGCGCGACATAACCTCTTCAGGGGTGGATAAAAGCACGTTGTATTTGTTTTCTTCCAACTTGAAAAGATCAAAGATCAGCTTTTTTATCCGCAATGCTTTTTCTTTGTTGCTTTCGGGACCAGACAGCGCTCCTGCGGATTCAAGAGCGGCCAGCAAACTTGGCGAATGCCAAATTTCGCCTATTTGGTGAGGCATCGGACTGCTTAGATAAAAAGGCTTTTTCAGGTCGCCGACGCCCCAGCTGTTGCTTAGGGGTACAGAGTATTCTATACCGCTAAAAGTGCGCTTTAAGCGTCCAGTGCTCAGCAGCTCGTTGATGTCAGTCAGCATCAGCTCGGGTTGTTCATCATGCACGACGATGGCCGGGGCTGTGGCAAAACAAGATCCTACATTTTGCCGCAGGTAGCACAGCCAAGCAGCTAGCGCAGCCCGCCTGGCATGTGCGTCGTTGACCAATGTGGCGGCGGGCAGCTGCAAAGTGTCGCGGATGATTTCTTCGGCGTGTAGATTGGAGTGGGGCTTGCCAATGAATTTCAAGAGGCGCTGCAATTCTTTTTTTTCTTGCAGGCTGCGCAAAACTTTGAGCATGTGCTGCCGCCGTTTGACGTCGTACTGCCGATCGGGCCCGCAAAAGTACAGATTGCGCTGCAAGCAATCTACCGCTCTGGCCAGCACAGGCGCATTCAGTTCTCCTTGGTCGTCGATGAGCACTATCGCCAGCTGCCTGCTCTGAAGCACATTGCGCACGGAGCAGCTATCTTGTACTTTGGAGCGATCAATGCGCAGCGAAAATTCAGCATAGGCTTCCACGCAAATGGATTCCACGCTGTCTTTTTCCACATTTAAATCCTGTTTGGTCTTTTTGGACATAAGCCTAAAAACGCGCGAAAAAAAATTGGGCTGGTCTACAGACTCTTTGATTCCGGGAATAGGGCTTTGGTCGTCTTCCAAATCGGGCACAATGATACTTCCTTTGCGATAGTTTAATTAGCCTAAGTTAACATAAATGCTCAAACGCTCAAAGTAAAACTCCTATTTCACGAAAAATTCAGTGATTGATCTTGTGTTGGCTTGGAATTCATTTTGTCTAATTTTTTGTATTATCCTTCCCATCCTGTAAATTCAATCACAACCATGACACCTCTCCTCAT
>PLSG01000420.1 GCA_003164155.1 Parachlamydiaceae bacterium
AAAATGGCTATAGCATTTCTCCAGTAGGGCGAATCTTCTCCACACTGCATTTTCGTGAACGTGCCCGTGCCCGAGCCCGTGCCCGAATTTCCGATTTCCTGCCCTGATCCAATTTCCCTCGGTTCCTCGTTACTATTTTTGAACTATAACTTCTTCAGCTTCTTCCGATTGCACGATTTCCACATCCGCATCGATCCTGTTTTGCAGACAGATGAGACCCCGTTCGGAATGGCGGCAAAATTCGATCCAATGCAGCACTTCAGGGAACAGCTTAACCTCTTTTTCAGTAAGCGCCAAAGCTTCTTTGACGGTATGCTTAGAGCGGTAGAGCAGTTGAAAAGCTTTAGCTAATTCCTTGCGCGTCTCTAACGGCATACCATGTCGTTTCAAGCCGATGATATTCAGCCCGCCCATCTTAAAGGGAATTCCAGCGCCAATGGTATAAGGGGGCACATCATGCGAAACTCGGCTCAAACCGCCCACCATAGCATAGCGACCGATGCGCGAAAATTGGTGGATAGGGGTCATGCCACCGATGATGGCGAAATCGTCCACCGTCACATGTCCGGCCAGCGAAGCATTATTGACCATGATCACTCGATTGCCTACTGTGCAGTTGTGGGCTATATGGCAATAGGCCATAATCAGGCAATTGTCGCCAATCTGCACTACGGATCCCTCTTGGCAGGATGAGTTGATGGTGACGCATTCCCTGATTTCACAATTTTTCCCAATTTTCACATAGGTCTTTTCGCCGCGGAATTTAAGGTCTTGGGTTTTAGTCCCGATGACTGCCGAAGGATAAATGGTGGAGCCTACACCGATGGTGGTATAACCGTCAATGTAAGCATGGGATTTGACTGTTACATCATCTTCCAGTACGACATTTTCTTTAATAATAGCATAAGGTTCAATAGTCACTCGTTGGCCTATTTGAGCACCAGGTTCAACAATTGCCGTCGAATGAATATTTGATTGCTTTGTGTGCAACATAACGCGCATCTTCCTAGATTAGATTTTTATCGACATAGGCAAAGCCTATCTCAGCTTCAACAACTATTTTATTATCAACATAAGCTTCACCTTTTACGCGACCTGCTCGGCTGCTAAAGTGAAGGCCAGTGGCATGCAGCCTCAAAATATCGCCAGGTCGAACAGGACCGCGAAATTTAGCATTATTAACCGTCAAAAGCACGGAAATCTTATGCGGTTGCAAGTACTTGGAGTGGATTAAGATGCCGCCCGTCTGTGCCAAAGCCTCTAAAATGAGCACTCCTGGCATGATGGGGACATCGGGAAAATGACCTTGGAAGAAATGTTCATTCATAGTCACATTTTTCTGCCCAATAATGGTCCCTTTAGCTACATCCATCTCCAAAATCTTATCGACGAGTAGAAAGGGATAGCGATGCGGCATTACTTTAAGGATTTCTTTGATATCAAGGGATATTTTCTCCTTCTTAGCTTCATCTGATTCATTAGATTTATCATGTTTAACATGTTCATCATGAGAAGTCATGCTTCATCTCCATTTGTTATACCAATAGTTACTAAACTTAAATTGATTTAGTACTCTGTCAAGGTAGAATTTTGGGGTCTGGCCTGCGCGAAAGCTCCCGTGGTTACACGATCGCAAATGGGTCAATATCAGCAGATATGGACCCATTTGCGATCGTGCAACCACGGGGCTTTGGCGCGGCCAGACCCCCAAATTCTACCTTGACAGTGTACTAGCCAGATAATCTGCCGGTTTGCTGCTGATGTATTCATAAAGCTTCTTGGCAAAGGCAAAATTCGAGGAGTGCCCCGCGCGGATGGCGATAATATGCGCATGAAAACAAAAGCCCACCAAAGAGAGATCGCCGATCATATCTAAGATTTTATGGCGCACCATCTCATTGGGAAAGAACAACCCTTCTTTGCTGAATACCACATCATCGTGTATGATTACGGCGTTAGCCAAACTCCCCCCTTTGATCAATCCGCGGTCCATCAAAGCACTGACTTCTGTATATAGGGAAAAGGTACGGCAAGGGGCGATCTCATTTTTAAAGTTCTCTGCCCCCACAGCCACCGAGTGAAACTGTGCACTCAGCGTGCCTTGCTTCATCAATTCCGATTCGGGATAGTGCAGCGTATAGCTTATGTGATAGCCATCATAGGGCAGCGCCACCATATGAATGTCATCATCCGAAAAATAAACAGGGCTATTGAGTTTCACTATGGGGACAGTCAGGCTTTGCTCTACAATGCCAGCGGTTTCAATCATGTGCACAAAAACATCAGAACTTCCATTGCCCACGGGAGGCTCTATACTCGAGATATCGATGATCACATTATCGATGTCATAGGCGCGGATAGCCGCTAAGACGTGCTCCACAGTGTGAATACGCACATTTCCAACACCCAAAGTCGTGCTGCGCGAAGTGTCTTGCACATACTCAATTGTGGCTGGAATGATGGGTTTGCTCGCAATATCTGTGCGCCTGAAAAGAATGCCTGTGCCCTCCTTAGCGGGGCAGAAGGTCATCGTCACCTCTTTGCCGGTGTGGATACCAATACCCACAAAGGTGGCCTCTTTTTTCAAAGAGCGCTGCTTGCGATACGTCGTTGTTAAACTGGGGTTGACTGTGACCACGTATACTCCCTAAACTCGCGTTAAACTTTAAACACTGGAGAGTATAACGCATTTAGGAATAAAGGATAAGCACAAAAAAAAGCCGCACCTAAAACGAGCTTATTAAGCTTGCGTTAGTATCCACCAAGGCGACCGCATTCTTTTTTAAATGGCCGCAAAAGAACGCAAAGAACGCAAAAAGGAAAAACATTAAGCTTTTTCTGTTCTCTTTTTGTGTTTTTTGCGTTCTTTTGCGGCCATTTTTACTCAAGGGGTATCTAAAAGTCAACTAACAAAAAATGCGGTTGCCCTGACGTATCTCCCATTTTATTTCTCAAAAAATTGGGTAACTTGTTAAGGTGGATTTAGTCCATTTTACAAGGAGATAATTATGCCCTTTAGAACCATTCCCCTCCCCCAGAATGCCCAATTGCCAGAAGCAATTCAAAAATCCTTGGCCAGCTTACCCCCCTTGAATGTATTTCACATGCTAGCCAATGTACCGACAAGTTTCGAGCCGTTTATCCAATTGATAAATACCCTATTCAAGGAAGGGAAATTCAATCCAAGATTGCGTGAAATAGCTACCTTGCGTCAAGCCCATTTGCTGCGCGTCACCTACGAATGGCATCAGCATGTTTTTTTGGCGAAAGGCAATGGCGTGACCGATGATGAGATTGAAATCATCCGAAATGCTGGGCCTGTAACCGATTTAGGTGAAGAGGGAAATTTTATCTGTAAAATCACGGATGAAATCACACACGATGCGCGCCTCTCCGACGCGACTTTCCATGAGCTTTTCGAACGCTATTCCATCGAGCTCGGCACAGAGCTAATATTATGTGTGAGCTATCTGAATATGCTGGGTAGATTTATCAATGCCACCCGCGTGGAAATTGAAGACGATGACCCATTGGATGGAAAAACCATTCCCACCGCATAAGGGCCTCTGACAACACAATTTGAAAGGAGTGCCAAATATGCCCAGTAAACTGGTTTTTTTTGATCTCGATCATTGCCTGATTACATGCAATTTATCCGAAGCACTTTTCTCCATCCTAATAAAACAAAAGCTGATGCCTAAAGTTACCAAGCTAGGAATGGCTTTCTTAAAGGTATTGGATGGATTAGATACTCATGTCAATATAGAGGATATCTTCAAAGTCGCTTACAGCACGTGTAAAGGGGTAGAATGCTCATTTTTTGAAACGGCGGCAAAAAAACTAGTATCTGAGCACTTATCCAGCCTACTTCGACCCGAAATGCTAAGCTTATTGAACTGGCATAAAGCTCAAGGAGACACAGTTGTCTTGCTATCTTGTTCCACAGAATATTTAGTCCAGCGCGTCGCCCAGCAGCTCAACATAGAATATGTATTTTCGCTTGTTCAAGAGAACGTTGAGGGGAGATTTACCGGTGAAATATCGGGGATTTACAACGCATCACAAAAAGTTCAAAAGATGTGCAGCCTTAGTGCACAGCTTAGCCTCTCCCTATCCAATGCGATTTTTTATACGGATGCCTTTGAAGATAGATTGCCTCTTGAGCTAGTGGGACACCCCATAGCGGCTTTTCCAGACAGATCCCTTCGGCAATATGCCAAGGAAAAAAAGTGGCTGATCATCGCAGATCGAGCATCAGCGCATCGCGCTACTCTGCCCAAAGTACTCATCTTAACA
Organism: Parachlamydiaceae bacterium; assembly: GCA_003164155.1. GTDB lineage: Bacteria > Chlamydiota > Chlamydiia > Chlamydiales > Parachlamydiaceae > BOG-1457. The sequence continues at coordinate 4,297 of PLSG01000420.1, forward strand.
TCATCTCGTGAAGGGCACTATGCTGTGAGTAAAGCAATTCAGGCCGAGCTTTTGCAGCGCTTGTGCGATTTTCAGGGGCAGCTGCTTTGCGATCCAGTGATCCTAAAAAATGAAGAGGCCTTGTTTGGCTTTCCCCATTTAATAAATTTGTATCATTATATTGAACAAAATAACCCCGGCGTTTATGGGGTATGCCATGAACTGCTAAATGAACTCTCCAATTCAGAGGACAAGGATTTCCCCTCACTCTTTTATCCCAGTTATCAAAAGGTTCTAGCTAAATACGCCCCTGTAGCAATTATCTGCGTGGACCCATTTTCATTAGATTGTGCCGAATATATTAAAGGGAAAGCACCTAGCACGACCGTAATCACTTGTGTAACAGATTGGTTTGGAGGGGCTCTGAAAGCATGGGGAAATAAAATTGCAGATTTGATCTATTTTCCTTCGCAGCGCAGCGCAGACTATTTTGCAAAAGCTGGCATAGAACCACATAAGATAGTGGTGGGAAATTGCATCATTCCCCATGCTCCGGACACCTCCAAAATCTCGTCTAAGGAAAGCATACGTGAAATTTTAAAATTGCATCCCCGTTTCCACACTATCCTCTTCAACACCTATGGCACACTTGACACACTCCCGCTGCTGGAATCCCTAAGTTCTTATATCCTGCCTTTGCAAGTAATCGTATTGTGTCAGGGCAATCAACTAGTCGAAGATG
>PLSG01000132.1 GCA_003164155.1 Parachlamydiaceae bacterium
GAAGGGGAGAGCGATGTTCCCGAGGAAACTCTGCGCCATCAGGCATTGGGGTTGGTTGTCCAGCGCTGTATCTACGGTGTCGACGTAAACCCCATGGCCGTGGAGCTTTGCAAGGCTACATTTTGGATTGAAGTCGTGCGGCCAGGCAAGCCTCTGCCCTTTTTAGATGCTCACATACAATGTGGTAACTCTCTCCTGGGCGTTTTGGATCTAGCTCAGTTGGAAGAGGGTATCCCTGATGAGGCCTATGCAGCCTGTCCCGATGNNCCGATGACGATAAAAAGATCTGCGCTTCCCTGCGCAAGACTAACCGTCAGCAAAAAAGCGGCGAGTTTGCAGGTGACCTCTTCGACAGAGAAGGTCTACAAGGATCGCCTTGCACAGGAGTTAAAAAGGTATTTGATGGTTGGGATGATACTCTCGAGGATGTGGAGAATAAGGAGCTAGCGTGGTTGGCTTTTCAGCAAGATGAGAGCTATTTAGAGGAAAAGCTTCGGGCAGATCTTTTTTATGCACCTTTCTTAGCTGAGAAAACCACGGAAAACTTAGCGCTAATCCCTACCAATGANNAAGCCTATGGACTGTTTCATTGGCATCTGCGCTTTCCTGAAGTGAGCGGCAACGGTTTTGACATAGTCCTTTCCAATCCTCCTTGGGAGGTCTCGCGGCTTAACGAGCAAGAATACTTTGTCAGGCTTGATCCGGGTATTGCCGCACTGAAAGGCTCTAAGCGCAAGCAGGCTATAAAGGAGTTGGAGAAAGAAAAGCCGTTTCTTTGGCAACGCTACGCCGAATCCAAGCAGCGCTATGAACACACTAACCATGCCTTGAAGGTTAGTGGGCGGTTTAAGCTCACCACAAAGGGGCAGATGAACCTATACCGTGTATTTGCCGAGCTATGCTCTCAGTTGCGTGGGCTTGATGGGCGTGCAGGGATGATTGTTCCAAGTGGAATAGCTTCGGATTATGGCAACAAGGATTTCTTCGAGTATTTGGTTACAGAAAACTTGTTGATTAGCTTTTATGACTTTGAAAACCGGTTGAAGCTGTTTCCAATTGATAGTCGCTGTAAGTTTGGTCTACTGACCATAGGGCGGGTTGAGGCAAGTGCGAAGTTTGCCTTTTTCCTGACACATCCCTTGCAGCTGACAGATGACCGGCGACGATCGAGTTGGACGGCGCAGGAACTTTCCCTTGTCAACCCCAACACACATACCGCGCCAGTCTCGCGCACCTGGTACGACGCAGAGCTGCTGAAGAAGATCTATCGCCGCGTTCCACCGCTCATGGACGAGACCAAAGGCGCCGCTGGCAACCCCTGGGGTATCCGTTTTGCTCAAGGAATATTTAATATGACTACTGACAGCCATTTCTTCCGCACCGCAGTCGAGCTTGAGGAAAAGGGGGGCGCGCTTTGCGGAAACAGTTTTGTGATGGCAGATAAAGCGCTTTGGATGCCGCTGTATGAAGCCAAAATGATTCACCACTATGACCATCGTTGGGCCACCTACTCAAAAAAGGGGGATGACTGCCAAGAAGTTAGCTCTGAAATGAAATGCGACCCTAGTTTTGTCGTGCTGCCACAGTACTGGGTTCCCGCAGAAGAGATGGAAACACGTTTGCAAAAGTTCGGTTGGAGCCATTCCTGGCTCCTCAGCTGGCGTGACATTAGCAACAGCACAAATGAACGCACCATTATCAGCAGTGTGCTTCCTCGTGTTGCGACAGGGCATAAGCTGCCCCTTGTAATGCCCTCTAGGGATGTTGGTCTAGAGCGTATGGTCGTTCTAAATGCGTTTACAAGCAGCCTTGTGTTGGATTACGTTGCTCGTCAAAAAATTGCAGCGACTAATGTTAGTTTTTTTATATATAAACAGCTTCCTCTCTTTTCACCACATAGCATTACGGAAGATATCGTGGCCTTCATATTGCCTCGCGTCATAGAACTGATTTATACGAGCCAAGAGTTTGCTGGATTCGCCGCAGATTTGGGATACCCGGGCCAGCCCTTCATTAAAAACGAGACGCGTGAGCGTCAGCTGCGTGCTGAACTTGATGCCTTTGTGGCAAAACTTTACGGCCTATCACGCGAAGAATTCCAGTATATTCTTGACCCTCGTGACATTTTGGGGGATGACTTCCCTAGCGAAACATTCCGTGTCCTGCGCGAAAGTGAAGAACGCCATTATGGCGAGTTCCTTACAAAACGCCTTTGCTTAGCAGCATGGGACAACATCGAACAGGTAGGCAAGCGATATACAGCGTAAATGTGCACTGGTAAGAAGCTGCGCATGAACTTCAAAATTGAGGCATGGCATTTTGACTACTTCAGTCCCTGTCTTTTAATCCTCATCGAATTTAGGATTGTAAATACCATGTCTTAAAACTAAATAAAAAAGTATAAAACCTAGGCTGATATAAATATGTTTTTAGAAAATAAAATTAAAATATTAAATAAAAGGTTTGCTTTGATTTGGCTTGTGGTTTTTGTTCTTAGTTTTTGCTATTCAGCCGGATATGGAATATATGCTATTCATCGTTGGTACACAGGAGCTCAATGGATGAGTCTTGACAGCCTAGAAAAGCCAAATTTGGAAGGGCTGATAATTCGAATTGATCCAGGAGAATTTGATGAAATTGGTCGTGAATTGAGTATAAAAAAAGGAATTGAAAAGGTGACGGCGATANNTTTTGCTGGTGAAATCACCCGCTAAGTTAGGCAGTATTGGTTTCTTTGAAGGTACTCTACGGAAAATTCCGCAAGCTAGAAATGAGATACTAATTTCTTTGTTCAAGGAATATCCAGTACTAAAAAGTAAAATGAGTAAGTATTTTTTAGATGAAGCGGATAAAGGAGGCCTTTATGCTTTTATCGCTATGCTTTTCTTATGTCTTTTCCTCATTTCGTTTATAAATCTCACAAGGGCAATTTTCAGGTTAATGAATATAAGTTCACATCCTCTGTTGAAAAATCTTGAGAAATATGGGACTCCAAATGAAATTGTAAACTACATTGATAATCAGATTTCTTGTAGAAACATCATTCAAATACACAACGCAATCTTTACGGATTTTTGGTTTTTAAATAATAGCTATTTAGGAGTTGGTATTGCGCCATATTATGATATTGTTTGGGTCTATATGAGTGAAAAGACGACTCGATATTTATGTGTTCCCATTTCATGGTCTTATACTTCAAATATTATAACAGGCAAAGGAGATACAATTGAAGTGCAAGGATCAGAACAAAATTGCAAGGAGCTACTATTTAGGTTAGTTCAGATGGCTCCTTGGGCTCAGAGTGGTTACACCCCTGCCTTGGAAAAACAGATGTCGGGAAAACGTCGCATTGCGACAGTTGCCCAAATTTACAAAAAGCGTGAAGAAATATTATCAGCCCCCTGAAAGGATGTGTTATGCGAATATTTGTTATTTTATTCTTGTCCATCTGTTATAGTTTAAATTTATTTTCTGAGGAAAGTGAATGCTTGGGCATCATACACAAACCAAAAACATGGAAAATGCTTGAAGAAAATTATAAGGTGAATAAGGCTTCTGTAGTCAAATGGATAGAGGAATTTGAACCAAACAGACTTGCCAAAAAAGATTTAATTTTTGATCTAATAGAAAATGAATCCCCCGAATTTGTGTGTGCTTTGGCTTTTGCTTTCGAGGGCATTTCCAAAAATAGTGATTTGTCCATATCAAATGAAGAATGGATGCAAGCATCCATAATGGCTTTAACGTGTTATCAATTGGCTGGGGAAAAAGGAAACATTCCTGCTATAGTTAGGACTTCTGTAATATTTGGAGATCTTAAAGATCATAAGAATGCAATAAAGTGGGAAACCAAAGGGGTTGAAGCTGGCGATTCTTTGTCGATGTTTTATAGAGGTATTCGCCTTTTAGTGGGGAGAGAATTTGATGATATAACTGAAAGGGATGCTGTTGAAGGATGGAAATGGATCTCAATTTCCTCGATGTTAGGAGAAAAAAATGCAGATGAAGCTCTCGATAATGGTTACGGATTCTCCAGGTATGTAATAAATTTAGGAAAAAGCAAAGGTAGAGTGAAGTGGCTGGCTTTGTTTAGA
>PLSG01000437.1 GCA_003164155.1 Parachlamydiaceae bacterium
CCCTAGGCGAAAAAACAAGATGGCGTCTTTGGCAAATTTTTTGCAGGCATGCCACTGCACCATCATGGGCGTGGTGTTAGATTCGCTCACGTCTAGTTTTTCGGAGGCTTTGCCGGCTACTTCGCTATCAATCATAAAAATCTTACTTTTTGGATAATAAAAACCTAACCCTTTTAACACGAAGCTCATTCATCTTGCAAGAGAGAAAATCTGGGGGAGTGTAAAATTGGGATAAGGACATGCGAGATGATAAAGACAATATTTTTTGTGTTCCTTGCGTTCTTTTGCGGCTAATTTATACTGAGGAATTAGAATCTGAATTGCTATGCAAATAAGAGGTGTACATACCCCCTTTTTGCCCTTCAGCTCTTTATTTCTGCCATTTTGTGCCTTTTGTCCTTTTCCTCTTAGTGGCATGCTGTTATGATTTCCCACAAAATTGGAGAAGACCTATGCCAGTACGCTCTGATGAATCCCTTGAAAAAGGGCTTGCGGTAAAGATTTTTGCAGGCTTTGTGCTCAATTCTGAGCTGCGCATGCAGCTTAGTCAAAGCGATAGATGGAAACATGCCAACCTGGGCAGCTTGGCTACACCTGGCGACTTAAAGGAAGTGCCTCACAAAGGCAAAAGTTACATAGGGGCTTATTGCCAGCAGATCGAACAGACTCTGCCCGAGCTCTGGCAGCAAGAAGCGGCTTTGCGCCAAAAACTTAGGGAGTACTGTCCTGAATTCGATGCCGATAATGTGCATCTGTATGTGTTTCCACAAGTCTTTATCTCTTAAATAAAGGCTGTGTTCACCTTGACAGTGTACTAGGGAATTTAAACGCAAAGACGCAAAGGCGCAAAGAGGATAGGGGAAATGTACATTTTTATCATCCTCTTTGCGTCTTTGCGCCTTTGCGTTTAAATTTCCTAGGTTCTGTGACCGAAAAGGTGCATAAGGCCTAAATAAATACGCAAAGGGGAGTCTTTGTAGATTATGGCAAAGCATGCGCGCTTAGCATCTAAGTTCTCTAAAGTTGGATATCGACTCGATTTGCCTGGAAAATGCCTTGGGAAACGCCTTGCGAAATGCGTTGAGAAGTGCCTTGCGCTAGCTGTCTTGGGAGGGTGCGCAGCCAGCGCCTATGCAGTGGAAGCTCCCTTGGCGTCTCTTGCGCCTTTGGAAAGCGCAGCTTCAGCAAACTGTGTGCCTATGCAAGTAGCTATAGATCCCTGTCAGATTCTGTACATCATGCAGTCGGGTAATACCTTGCAAGCTTTGGACCTCTACCAGCAGTACTATGCGCTGCGCGGACAACACAATTTGGATCTCATCCAGCAGATTTCCTTTATGATTCTCGATCAAGGCTCCCGCAGCAGCGACCCTGAAATACAGTTGCTGACCATTTTAGGCGCGGGGATTTCCGCTCAGGATATGGTCTTATATATATTGGAAAATGGCGCCAGCAGTTCCATACCCGAACAACAGGTGGCGTCGCTTGGATTTTTGGCAAGGCTACAAAGCGATAGCGCCGATGTTTCGATCAACCGCGCTATGTCGTCTAACTTTTTACCGGTGCGCTTAGAAGCTTTGAATTATCTGGCTCTGAAAAAATATCCCACTGCCACAGGTCAAGCCGAAGCCCTCATGTCCAAAGTCCCCCCAGTATTGATGCCGCTTTTCCCGCAAATTTTTGCCCAAATTGGAGACGATGGCTGTATAAGGATAATGCGCCGCATGCTCCACGACCAAGACGTCAGCGTGCGCATACAGACTGTTCTTTCGGCGGCCAAATACGGCCGGGACGATCTTCTGCCGCGCATTCGTTGTTTGGCCAGCCACCACAATGCCGCCCAGCAAGAAGCCTGCGCGGCGGCACTTGGCGCCCTCCAAGATGAAGCCTCAGTTTCAAGGCTTGAGGCATTAGCCGCCAGCGGCACGGAAGCTGTGCGCCTGAGCGCTGCCTATGCGCTGTTTCAGCTGGGCAGGGATGGCGCCGTGGGATGTATTCAGAAGGCTGCTAAAGAAAGCAATCCGTTTGCTATTCTTCTTTTGGGGCGCATTCCAGGCAATGAAGACTTGCTGGCTGCTCTCATGTCCACTAGCCAGCTAAGTGTGCGCGTAAATGCCGCTTTAGCGCTGTTGGAGCGGCAGGATTCGCGCTGCCTTTCAGGGCTTTTTGACGTGTTGGTGCGCGATGTGCGCGACCTGGCTTTTGTAAAGGCCTATTCGATAGGCAAAGCACTCTATGCCTGGAGGGTTGTGCCGTCGGCTAAATACAATATGGATGATGAGGCTCTGGTTCAAGAGCTTTCCATGCAGTTGCGCGAAGAGACTTTGCAAAAAGCTCTGGATCTGCCGGAAAATGACTTTTTGGCCATCGCCGACGGACTATTTAAGTACAACCAAAATGATTTAATACCCTTGCTAGTGCAGTTATTGGAAAATAGGCGGTCGGCTAAAACTATAGACTTGTTGAAAAAATATCAGCAAAAAGCCGGTGCTCCCCTCATTCGCAACTACTGCAACCTAGCTTTATTTCGCCTAAAAGAGCCCGGTCCTTACGGAGATCTTTTAAGGCAGTGGATCTTTCAACAACAGCATGTGAGTTTGATTCGCCTGCGCCCTTGCATGCCCTTGGAAATGCGCCGGGCAGTAGATGCCTATCAGCTCAACCCAGAAGAGACATCCCGCATATTAGTCGATTCCTTAGAGTCGCTGGCGTCAGACTGCGATGAACAGGGGCTTACCGCCCTTCTGCACGTCATCCAGCATGGCAATCCCAAGAATAAATACGCCTTGGCCGGGCTGCTTTTGCGCGCCACGGAATAAAAGATGGCGTGGAAGATGGTATTTTTAGGGCGCATCCCGCAAATTTTATGGTTAGGGCTATGGATTTGGGCTTGTTTTTTGCCTGGCGCCGCTTTATTGGCCGATGTAACTGAAGATCTATTGCAAGACGCTTTTAGCGAAGGCGTCACTGTAGATTTAAGGGAGCCCACTTTTGAAAATGGCGTCCTGACCACATCAAAAGGCGGAGTTGTGACAGGATCTAATATCCGCATCCAAGCTAAGCATATCACCTATACGCGCAAAACCGTGGATGGCGTTGCGCTGTTTCGGATTGAGGCGCATGGCGATGTGATGCTCGAGTATGCAGAATTTATCTTTCTTGGATCCGATCTTGAATACGATTTTACAACTAAGACTGGCTACGTTTTGAATGCCAAAAGTGCTGTAGAACCGTGGTACTTTGGCGCCCGCAGAATAAATCTGCTAGCCAACGACAGCTATGAGATTATAGATGGTTACCTCACCACTTCCGAAACTGAAGTAGTCGATTGGCGCATAAGCATGCATCATGGCTTGCTGTACGATCGGGAATATTTGAAAGCTCGGCATGTTATGCTTTATCTATTCAATACGCCTATTTTTTGGGTGCCCTATTTTGGAGCCAATCTCAAAGATGTGATAGATGCTCCCTTTCGCCTGACGGCCGGATGGGGAGGGGTGCAAGGCCCCCGTTTAGGCGTTATCTACGATCTGTATGCCAGCGATTTCTTCAAAACATTTCTACGCGTAGACTACCACTTAAAAAGGGGGATAGGCGGAGGGATAGAGACCAAATACAACAATCCGCAGCGCTTTGAAGAACTCTCCACGATCAATTACCTTGCTCAAGATAATTCCATTGAAGAGCCCAATCAAAAAACGCGCTTTCGCTTTGCTGGGAGTTACACCAAACTTATCCCCAGCAAGCTCATCGATATCGATCTAACCTATGATAAATTGAGCGACAAGGAGATGCCCACAGATTATGCGGATAAAGGGCTCGATTTTCAAACGGAAGAGAAAACGCAGTTGAATATTAACTATCAGCACAAGTACTGCTCCACAAATTTTCGCACCAGAATTAGAGTCAACCAATTTGAGACAGTCAAGCAGGAGTTGCCCTCTTTGTCGCTCAACTTGCGCCCTTTGCTTTTGGGGCGCACAGGCATAATCATTGAAAACCAAAATAAATTCTCCTATCTCGATTACAAGTACAACAATGAGATTCCGCATAGTGTGGAATTTCGCTCTGCGCGTTATGCCTGGCATAATAGAGTGTACCGCCCTTTTTTCATAGGTCCTGTGGTGGCTACACCAGAAGCGGGAGGGGAGTTTATCTATTATGGCAGCAGTCCCGAAAAAGCTGAAAAAATCCTCTCCCTAGCCACTATGGGATGTAGCCTCAATACCCGCTTGGAGCGTGCGTATGGGCGATATATGCATGTATGTGTTCCCTATGCCGACTATCGTTACTATACCTTTCCCACCATAGCGCCGGGTCAGCATTATATCTTCGACTTGCAAGATGGCTGGTACCGACTCAATTCGCTATGTTATGGATTCAAGAGCCTTTTATATCCCATGGGCAGCTTTCACACATCTGTTTCTGCCGATATATATACCTACACCTTTTTCGATACGCCTTCGCTTCCACAGTCGACCCCAAAGGTATACGGGCGTGTGGTGTGGAACCCAACGAGGACCTTGCGCTATACTGTAGTTAGCGCCTGGGATTTCGAACACCAAAACTTCGACCACCTCAACGTGCGCGCCGACGTGACCTTTAGCGAGGACGCGGCTCTATCTGCCGAATGGCGCCATCGCAGCGCATTTTCATGGAGAAAGGTCGATACGACGAGTTTTATCCTCGAATCCATCCGCACAGAAAATGAGCTGCGCCATTCGCCCTTATCCGACAGGCGAAATACCTTTTTGCTGCATTTCTTTTATAGGGTGCACTTTAACTGGGCGATCGAAGTGAAGTCGCGCCATGGCTGGAACCGCATCCACGAGCCTTCTTATAATGAATTTCAGGTCGATTTGCTGACCACATTGCGTTCTGCCTGGCACCTCAAAGTTTCCTATCAGCATCTTGAGCATAACCAACGCGTAGCTTTTTATATCTTTATGCGCATGAACCGCCCCTGCGCCAATTAAAACAGGGACCGAGGAAATTTAAACGCAAAGAAACACATAAAGAACGCAAAGAGGAAGAGGGAATTTAAGAGCATGCTTGAGTCTGAAAATTTTCCTGTTCCTTCTTTGCGTCCTTTGCGTTCTTTGTGTTTTTCTTTGCGTTAAAATTTCCCACATCACTGATCGAAAAGATGAACCAGGCCTAGAACTAAATTACAACGCACGGATATTGTCTATGCCCATGTTGAGATTCACTTCTAAAGACCAGGCTACGGAGATTGAAATCAGGGTGGCTGGAGGTAGCGAGCTTTTAGCTATCCAGCGCAAAAATCCAGAGCTTCCCCTCAAGTTCGGATGCTGCCACGGCGAGTGCGGCACCTGTGCCATTGAGGTGCTGCAAGGTAGCCAAAATCTCTCTAAGTGCAGCCAACAAGAGTTGCTGACGCTTAAAAAAAAGGGACTGTCTGGCAACCATCGGTTGGCTTGCCAGTGCGCCCTAAATGGCGATGTGACCATTGCCAGACCCTAAGGATTGGGAAAGTTAGCTTTTATACTACTTTTTGCCAGATCTCCCACGGATCCTCCGGGGGGATTTGACATGTTAGTATCAAAGGGGATCACGACGCAGATGGCGGTGATCAGCAAAAGGGAGAGGCGAAACATCTGGCGCCCCCAAAGTGTGTCATTGGTGCTTTTAAAGCCTCTCAATCCAAGCCCAAGCCAGGCCAACCCTATGCAGACGGCCACCGTCAGATAGACATACCCGGTATAATTGAAGAGCGTGAGCATCAAAGCCGCCAGGATAAAAGCCGCAATATACAGCACCATATGGATTTTTGTTCGCAAGACTCCCTTGATAAGCGGCAATACCGGAATTCCGGCCGCGGCGTAGT
>PLSG01000111.1 GCA_003164155.1 Parachlamydiaceae bacterium
AACGTATAGCACTCGTGATCCGTCGAAATACCTGCAGAAATATAGAGGGCCGCGTCCTGGCCTTTTAAACCGGGTGCGTGGCCATCAATCGGAAGTCCAAGATCTTTGGCTACCTGGATTTTATGCATGACGAGAGGATCCCTAGCTAAAACTCCAGGATAATTCATCATTTCACTCAAATACTTGAGTTTATCCTTTTCAAATAGTGAACGTATCTCTTCTGCTGTAATAGTTGAGCCTGCAGTTTCAAAGGAGGTNNATGAGGGAACTCCAAAATAGAAATGGAAAGGGACTTGGCTGCCATTGCGTATCATATAGCGCACACCTTCAATCCCCAAAACATTTCCTATTTCGTGGGGATCTGAAACCGTAGCAACAGTGCCATGGGGGGCGGCAAGCCTGGCGAATTCTGAAGGTGCAAGCATAGAACTTTCAACGTGTACATGGGCATCAATAAATCCAGGAAGGATAAATTGATGTGATGAGACGTCTGGGCAGGATGTTATCGAGTCGATGCGGCCATCGCGAACGACGATTGTTCCTGGGTAGATTTTTCTTTCGACTACATCTACAATATTGCCTGAAACGGATAACTGTTCCATAGATGTGCCTTTTTTCTTTCTGAATTTATAATTAAGGTGAGCGAGGAGACTTACAGCCAAGTTACTCCAAATATGTATGAAGGTGTACACCTCGGTATACTAGGAATATACAGGAAATTCAAGTACAAAAGAAGGATGTGGGAGGGACCGGAAACATAACTGTAATTTTTCCTGTTCCTTCTTTGCGTCCTTTGCGATCTTTATGTGTTTCTTTGCGTTAAAATTGCCTAAATCTTCTTTTGGGCCAATTCTCTTAGGTACTCACTTATCTGTTCGCAAAATAGTGACAGATAATAGTTATTTTCATTACTCATCTACAAAACAAAACACATCTTGTTTTTTTATTTATTTTTCGATATAGTTTTTAAAAAAAAGGCAAAGTCCAATGACTACATCATCTACTGCTCTCCCACCGAGCATATTAGCAGAGTGGATCATAGAAAAGGATCGAAACCCCATAGAAACTACTGTTTTTGCAGCTGTGGGCACTGCACAAAAATTAGTTGGCCTTCCATTTGATCTAACGAAGTTAGTTGTCGATTATCTAGAATGCTATCCATGTTTTGGGGAAAGAGAATGGATAAATCTTTGCGGGAGGGTAGCTCCAGCACCTCTCCTTCCGCATGACTTTTCCTGTATCTGGAATGGACCATGTCCTGTATTTCTCGGAGAAAAAAGAGTTAAAGATACTCACATGCTAGTCTATCTTCCCAAAGAAGTAGACGGGAAGCCTCTCAGCATAACAAGTTTTGAGGAGATTGCAAAACGTTATTTTCCAGCAAATAAGGATGGTTATGGAGAGATTTGGAAAGATATTCTTGCTGCACTAGGAAACAAGACGCCTATCGAGAAATCTTGTTGGATGCTTATGACAAAAGATGTCCTTCCGCAAAGTAGAGGAAAATTTTATTACGACCAAAAAGCCATGGTCGCTGATCTTGCTAAAAAAGCTTTAGCTCTTTACGAAGTACCTAGGACATTAGAAGCAGCCATTTGCATTTTAGCACAATATTTTAATTCTCATGCTAGTTCTAAAATACGCTTATTTAGCGATAATCCAGCGACCTATACACGCTGTCAAGAGGAGGTTAATGTTCGACGCTATGGCGTGGTTGTTGGAGGCTTTGCTCTCAAAGGCCTATGCATCACCCTCGACGATTCCTCTTGCAGCAACGACTTTGGCGTGGCAGCTCTGCGGAAACTCTAATCCTTTTCTTAAGGCCAGAGACCCAAACACATTATACTGAATCCCATTGCCTAGACAATGGGACCACTTTCAGTGTACAGGGATAAACGTATATTCCCTGGGCTTTTAGGCTGGCTCTAAATGTTTCGGAAATCTCGTCGCATCTACTAAGAATGAGTCTCCTTAGCTTTGCACGATTTAACAATGCCACTCCCCTATCCGTAAGATTAGGGCACTCGAGCCTAATCACCCTCAAAGTCATCGCGGCAAGATGGCTAAGGCCTGCATCGGTAACTCCCAGAGACTCAACCGTAAGCTCCTCTAATGTTGGTAATACAGCAAGCCGTTGCATCCCTTCATCCGTAATTCGTGCAGGAGGTGGAGGGGTGGCACGTCTTTGCAAAAAAACATCCTCTCCTATAGAAAGTACCCGTAGCGTGCGTGGCAGGTGAGTTAGACCTTCATCAGCAACTTGCGTATGTCTAAGATCTAAATCTATGATAGGCCGGTCCTTGAGTCGCAACAAGCCGCTATCGCCAAATTTTCTGCACAGAAAGAGCATAATTTTTTCCAAAGGCATTTGTGCAAGATGCTCCGCCACCGCGTCTGTAATGAGAGGTAAATTCGCCATGTTAAGAACTCTGAGAGGTGCTCCTACTAAAACCAAAATTCCCTCATCGCTGATCTTTGTACAACCATCTATGTCGAGCTGGGTGAGGGATTTCTTTGGCAGATTGGCCATGCCTGGATTTGAAATTTGCCTACAAGAAGATAGAGTAATATGTTTAAGGGGCATATCCTTCAAGAAAGTCAAACCTGCATTGGTGATATTTTGAAGTTCATCCAAGTGGAGCACCTCAAGTTGCACATCTTTTAAGAGCTGCAGTGCCTCATCATTCAGCTGACTACAATCTCTTATATCTAGATGCCTAAGAAAGGCAGTGGGAATACTGCGCATTTCGT
>PLSG01000114.1 GCA_003164155.1 Parachlamydiaceae bacterium
ATTTTTATCGCAAAGAAACACATAAAGAACACAAAGGACACAAAGAAGGCGCAGGAAAAAAGATAGGAAAGATGGAAGAAACGATTGCAGTGGCTGAAATTTTGACCGAAAAGATGAATAAGGCTTAAATTTCCTGCTCCTTCTTTGCGTCCTTTGCGATCTTTATGTGTTTCTTTGCGTTAAAAAATTGAAAAATTCGGTGAAGGAGGGAGCTCGCTCTCCATTCTCTCCTTAACCGAATCCTGAAATTTTAAACGCAAACGTTATTTTCCAACACCCTTGTAAGGGCAACGACCTTAGCGTTACCCGTATCTGAATAAGGTGTTCATCGTAATTTTAATATTTTTGGAGAAATTAAATGTCCCTCTCTATTAGCTCTGAATCCTCCAATAGTAAGCCACTTCCTTTCGCAGAATTGTATGGTCCCACACCAGTTAGCATAGACCTGGCTCACGACATCCCTGTCCCTGAAGATCTTTTTAAACAAGGCATGAGCGCCATCGACAGTATCAGGAAAAGGGAAAGTGCAAACATAGATGATGAAATAATCGATGCGGCTGAGATCTCTGGTTCTCTAAAATTATTTTCTGAGGCCAGTAAAAGGGGATGGGCAGCTGCTGTCAAACTGATCGAAGGCGTGGGTTCAGAAATTTTGGAGCACCCCCTGGCCGCCAAACACTATCTCACGGCCTATCGCGCTGTTGAGCACAATGAATTTTTGGATGCCAGAATCTACTACTTCCAAAGTAAAGATCCTATCTATAAGGAAAAAATTAAACAAATCATCCAAGCAAATATAACAAACTACTTACAGAAATATTGTGAAAGCTGTGAAAGATATGAGTATGCGGTGTCGCAATTTGAATGGTTTGCCAAATTTACGCCCACAGAAAGTCAAGAAAAATTAAAGGTGAGTTTGGAAAACAAAAAAAAACTCGCCCTTGAAACTGCCCAAGCTTGGGCAAAAGAAGGCAAGTGGGAAAAAATTCTGGAAATTTTAAATCCTTCAATGGATGGAGAAGAGATTGCCATGGTAGGGGCGCAGGCTCTGGGATATGTTTTTCCAAAGTGGGCAAGATCTCTCAAAGAAAGTCCTGATGCTTTTTTAAAAAAGGTCATAAAATATCAAAGGTGGTTCCCTCCATCATGCCTAAAACTGTATGACCAAAGTATTATTGAAGCGCTTAATAAGCTGCTAACCCCTTTAAAAGATGATCCCTTTTTCTTTAAGTTGACAGCCTCCCCATACCAAGACTTGCTTTCACCTCCTTGGCAATATTGGCTGAGCATTTGCCAGATCGCAGAATCGGCCCAACTCCAAGAGATCCTCACAGCCTTAACCTATATGGAAAAAGCTGCTAAACAAGATTATCTGCCGGCACAAAAATTTTTTACTGCTTGTAAAAAAAGTTATCTCGAGGAGGTAGTTGAAAATGGTATGTCGTTAGAGGAGTTCCTTGGAGGGGATCGATTGAAGAGCGTTAGAGATTTATGGGTGCTGCAAGCCCTGTATAAAGTATGGGAGGCAAGTCCCATGGCTAAAACACAACTCGACGCTTCGTTGAATCGCGTGTTAGCACTCCGAATAGAAGCATGGATCAAAAGCGGGGAATTAAAAAAGTACAATAGCGAATTTTTACGCAGATATGGCAGATGTTTATCTTCCGAAAATTTATACAAGATAGGTCGGCTTTTGCTATTGGAGGGAGAAAAGAACGCCGCTGCAATCTGGTATGAAAGGGCTGCCGAAAAAGGGTACTTAGAGGCTCATCTTTATTTACCGGCTTGGCAAAAAGAATGGTTTGATGATGAAGAACAAGCGAAGGCAGCTATTCATACCGATAAAATTATGGCCAATATTTTTTTGGATAAAGTCATCCTGCCAATGAAATTAACTCCATCAGTCGATTCTACGACGGCAGATTATGGAATAGTGCATGCCAAGTATGGCTGGAATCGCAGTTACGGTAATAAATGGTTATCCTTTGGATTGCAGGAGGTTGCAGCTGGTCGTAGGGGCGAATCGCTTGCGCCGGCCACAAAGGACATTGTAAAGCGCTTATCCCAGGCTTTATTTAATTCCACGCAGATACGAACTGCGGAATCCATTCAAGAAGTGCTTGCCGAGCTAGAAAACGGCACAAATCCCAGTGGACTCATAGCTTTGGCGTGTGGCACAAAAGATCACGGCACGATGTTGACTATAACCAAGCAAACGAATGGCACATACACTTTGACCCACTACAATTCAGGTGGCGGAGTAGCAAAATATCACTATCCAGGCAGTGGTGGCCGATATCAACTGTTTCTAAAATTTACTGGTATTCCCTTCGGAGATTTATGCGACAAAGCAGCCTGGACAGAAATACTCAAGCAAAAGAATGAGCCTTTTGATAAGGGAATTGGAAAAGTCTACGAAATGATCGCCTATTTGGCTGCGCGAGGCATACTTCAAAAACCAGAAGAAGAGAGTGAGTTTTTTGCCCTTCCGCAAAATAGAGGGACATGTGCCGTGCACGGTGCTTTGGCCATGATCCGTTATATCATTTTATCCCAATCCGATAATCTGCAAGACAATCTAATCCAATACAAAGTAGTTAAAAGCACTCTTTTGCAAAGCTTATGGATAGTAACTGGTCAGATCCCCCCCG
>PLSG01000513.1:0-5394 GCA_003164155.1 Parachlamydiaceae bacterium
TTGGCCGAGGCCCCCTTGGGCAGGGCAAAGGAGTACTGTTGACCTAGCATTTCCAGCCCTTCGACAAAAGCCTGACGAGCTAAAATCGAAGCGGCGGCTACCACTAAGTCCTCTTCTCCGCGATGGCGCTGAGTGAGCTGCACTTCCATTTTTTTGCGTTTCAAAGCTGTCAAAACTACGTGCTCACCGGCAAACTGATCGATGATCACTTTATGGCAATGGGTGACTCCGACCAGGTGTTCTATGGCCGTGGCGTGCCCCCAGGCCAGCAAGGAATTGAGATTTTTGAACTGGGCGTACAGTTCGTTATACTTTGCCGGGTTAATCTTAACAATATGATGCGCAAAGTTAAGCCGGATTTTTCGACCTATGGCCACAATTTCCCTATCTTCGATAAGCTTTGAGTCTCTCACTCCCAATGCTTTCAATTGCGCTATGCCCGCTCCTTCGGCATATACACCAGCAATACATAAGGGGCCGAAAAAATCCCCCTTGCCGGATTCATCAATCCCAATGCGACCGGTTTGATCTTGGAGCATTTGGTTGGGATCCATTTCCAAAGCGCGGTAGCTAAAAGAAAACTCCTGCAAGATCTCCGGCTCCAAGTAAAACTCGATAAATTCAGCCATGTCTTTACCCTGAACGGTGAGTTTACCCGATTTGTATAGGGTACAAGAGATTCCTTTTTTTTTGGCGCAAAAGACGGTATACTGGGGTTCGGATAGCTCAAAAGACTGCTGCTTAAGGCCTTCACGCAACTTGTCGGCTAATTTCAAATCGATGGCAGCCACAAAAGTGCTGGATTTACTGCTATCATTGGGCTTGAGAGACATATGTTAACCTTCTTATGGAAATGCTGTACTTTCACAGTGCATAAGTGATACTATACCCGTAGTCGGTTTTTATGTATAACATCCTAATATATCCTATGACGTTGGTACTATGAAAGAAAAAATGAAAATTCTTGGCGAGACACTAAAGCAGCGGCGCAAAGAACTCAATCTATCTATCAAAGAGGCGGAAAACGCCACTTCGATACGCATGACTTATCTAAAGTCGCTCGAAGAAGGCGAAATAGGAAAACTCATTTCCCCTGTGTATGCTCAGGGTTTTTTTAAACAATATGCCGGATTTCTGGGCTTGGACGGAGAGCGCATGATCCGCGACAATCCCGAAGTTTTCAACCGCAGTGAATCTCAAGAATTTGCCTATGGCATTGGAACTTTAGAAATGCGAGGCAATCCTAGCAATAAAGTAAAATGGATTCCAAATGCAGTCTGGGTAGGGGCTTTTGTAGCGCTAATCGTCTTAGCTTGGTATGCCGCCAAAGTCCTCGAAGTGATCTGAAAATCAGGGCTGTACTCTCGTCGTCTTTTGTGGTATACTGCTGGCATGTTACAATTATAGATTCAACGGCAACTTTAATAAGGTAAAGAATCAAATGTTTGTCACTCTTATCTACATCCTATTGGCAATGCTGGGCTTGGGTATCCTGATTTTTATTCACGAACTAGGACACTACTACATGGCGCGCCGTGTAGGGATGAAAGTAGAAGCTTTTGGAATAGGCTTTGGGAAACCCATTTGCACTTGGGAAAGAGATGGAGTTAAGTGGCACCTATGCTGGCTCCCCTTCGGCGGATACGTCAAAATAGCGGGAATGGAAGGGGAAGAAGGACGCGAGCCCCACGAAATTCCAAATGGCTTTTTTGGAAAAAGACCCATCGACCGGATCAAAGTCGCCTTCACGGGTCCTTTTGTAAATATCGTGGCCGCCTTTTTGCTTTTCACTCTTTTGTGGGCAGCAGGGGGAAGGGAAAAGAAATTCTCGGAATTGACCGACCACATCGGCTGGGTAGATCCCCATTCAGAATTGTTCCAGAAAGGGCTGCGTCCGGGCGACGTGATCACCATGTACGATGGCAAGACTTTTGAAGGGGCCAAAGACCATCTTTATGCCCCTATGGTGGGCGGCAACGAGATCGATGTGCAGGGCTACCACATCGATTACCAAACTAACCAGAAGATACCCTATACATACCAAGTAAGGCCATATCCTCATCCTACCGCTCTAGATAAGGGCATTTTAACCGCAGGCATCCTCAGTTCAGCCAGCTATGTCATTTATCAACCGCCTGCCTCTACAAGTCCGCAAAGCGCTTTCCCTGAAGGCTCCCCTATGCTCGAAAGCGGCATCCAACCTGGCGACCGGATCATCTGGATAGATGGCGAGCTGATCCACTCTCTCAACCAGCTTTCACAAAGCATCAACGACCATAGGGCATTTTTAACCATCGAAAGGGATCATCAGCACATCTTTGCGCGCGTACCGCGCGTACATCTACAGGAACTCAAAGTAGACCCTTTGACCAAGGATGAATTTGTCGACTGGCAATACGAGGCTCAGCTTACCAACATCAAAACAGCTAACCTCTTAGTCATTCCCTATAACTTAAATTCCAACGGCGTAGTGGAAAGCGAACTCAAATTCATCGATAAGGATAAGCACGCTGAAGCCTTCCCCGCCTATCCCTTCTCCGCCATTGAACAGCCCTTGCAACCTGGAGATAAGATCATAGCGGTAGATGGAACGCCTATCAAATACGCTTATCAGCTGCTTTTCCAATTGCAAGCGCACCGCATCAATATGATTGTAGAAAAGACCAAGAGCCTGCCCCAACATATGACTTGGAAGCAAGCCGACGTCGACTACAACAAAGAAATCAACTGGCCTAATCTGCACAAGATCGCCTCCGCCATCGGCACGCCAACACCTGTTGAATCAGTGGATTCGCTGCGTCTGCTCAAGCCAGTGACCCCTAAAATCCGCAGTGACTTTATCATGGCTCCCGAAAAGCAAGCGGCCTTTAAGACTGAGATTTTGGAGCAACGCAAAGAGATTGAATCTATCGAGGATCCAGAAAAAAAGAACCACGCCCTGCAAATCTTAGATCAAAGGGAAAAGCAACTAGCGCTTGGCCTGCCCGACATCCATGATTTACAAGTTAGCTACAATCCTCCTCCCACCGAGCTCTTCCTCAGCGTGGTCAATGAGATCTGGAGAACGCTGTCGGCTTTAGTTACTGGATATCTGAGTCCCAAATGGATGAGTGGCCCTATCGGCATAGTCCAAGTGGTGCAAGAAAACTGGATGATCAGCATCAAAGAAGCGCTCTTTTGGCTGGGAGCTATAAGCCTCAACTTAGGGATGCTCAATTTGCTGCCCATTCCCGTCTTAGATGGAGGACATATCTGCATGTCTCTATACGAGATGGTGACAGGGAAAAGAATTAAAGCTAAGACCATGGAAAAGCTAATAATTCCTTTTGCCGTGCTTTTGATAGGGTTCTTTATTTTCCTGACCTACAATGATATCCTGAGAATTTTCAACCACATGTTTTAGGCACTCCATTCAAAAGCGCCCCATCTGCAATATGTAGCTTTGCTTTAAAAGTCCTTTTCTACAGCCTGAAGGGCTGGCAGTGCGACAGCCCAGGGCATCGCCCTGGGTAATCAAAAAGGCCAAAAATTGGACGCGAAATGGAAAAGAATTTATGGGCTGAATTCAGGTCTATTGCCATTCGCTACCGCAAAGAATACGCCCTGGCCTTTGGCATGGTGCTGCTAGGCAACAGCTTGCTCATCCTCAACCCCCTGCTTTTAAGGCAAGCCCTGGAAGCTTTAGATCCTTCTATTGCCCTTTCAGAAGGGATGATGGCAAGCTTCCTCAGAAAAATCACCCACTGGGCCTTGGGCAACTATATTACCTCATTGCCTATATGGGTAATACTATTAACCTCCACGGCCCTGCTTGGGGCCTATCTAAAATACAGTATGCGCCTCTCTTTCGTAGCTATCAGCCGCAGAGTGGAGCGCAACACCAGGGGGCTGATATTCGAAAGAATCCAATCCCACACACTGGAATTCTTTGACAAGCATCGGATTGGCGATCTGATGAGCCGGCTGACTAACGACATATCCGTTTATAGAGATGTGCTGGGTCCGGGGGTGATGTATCCGTGCTATTTTATTACGCTAGTTATTCCTGCCATGATCGGCTTATTCAGCATCTCCAGCTGGCTGGCTCTGCTCTCTTTGCTGCCCATATGCCTGCTTCCACTGCTCATGGCATTTGCGGGAAATCCCATATATTCCACATCTATGCAGGTGCAAGAAGAACTCGCCGCGATGAGCACGCTTGTACACGAAAACTATTCGGGCATCCGAATCACCAAAAGCTACAACACCCAAATGCGCATGTTCAAGCGCTTTCAAGAACAGTGTCAAAGACTTTTTAAACTGAGTGTCCGCCTGGACCTGATCCAAGGATTGTTTTACCCATTTTTAATGTTGGTCACGCGCTTGATCACCGTGGGGATGGTATTATTTGCCGGCTTCATCATCCTCAAGGCTTGGAGAGAGCTTTCTTCAGCTGACCTCATCTCGTTTATGTGGATCCAGTCGTATGTCTATATGCCCGTATTGATGCTCGGATGGGTTCTGCCCATGTATGAAAGAGGCGGTGCCGCTTATGCCCGACTGGTGGAGATTGTCGATGAACCCCTGGAAATACACGACAATACCGCCTCAACTTTGGAAATCCCCCCTTTAGCCGATATCGATTTTTCCAAGCTTTCCTTCACCTATCCCAAAAGCTCAAATCCGGTCATAGCAGACTTTGATCTGCACATCAAAGGGGGTAGTTTTGTGGGGATCACCGGCCCGATAGGGGCGGGAAAAACGACTCTTTTCAAATTGCTGATCAGGGAATACGACCTCCCCCACGGCATGCTTTTTCTGCATGGCCACGACATCCACGACTATTCCCTGGAGGCCTTGCGCCGGGCAATTGTGACCGTGGAACAGCGCCCCTTCCTCTTTTCCAAGACGATCGCCGAAAATGTATCGTTCGGATTCGAAGGCGCCTCAAAAGACGACCTGGAAACCGTCACGCGGCTGGCTGACCTGCATGAAACCATCCGCTCGTTTCCCGATCAATATGAAACCTTGGTCGGAGAAAGGGGCATGACTTTATCGGGCGGCCAAAAGCAACGCATGGCCATGGCCCGCGCTTTTTTAGTCAAGCGATCCATCTTGCTCTTTGACGATATATTTTCAGCGGTGGATATGGCTACCGAACAGCGCATCTTCAAGGGGATGCAGCAACACTTTGCTGGCAAAACAGTGCTGCTGATTACCCATCGCGTATCCATCTTAGAACAAATGGACCGCATAATCTACATGCAGGGCGGGAAAATCGTCGAGGATGGCTCGCATAAGCAACTATTGGAAAAGAAAGGACTTTATGCTGCCCTAGCAGACTTGCAAAGTATGACCAATGCGGAGATAAATGGTTAGATCCCCCCGGTTCCTCATGCTTTTACCCACATCTTT
>PLSG01000513.1:5487-5623 GCA_003164155.1 Parachlamydiaceae bacterium
CGACCGGGAAGGTGAATAAGGCCCGAATATGTTGGAAGAGAAAGGTTCCTGATGATTGGAAGCTGGAAAGAAAATGGCTATAGCATTTCTCCAGTAGGGCGAATCTTCTCCACACTGCATTTTCGTGAACGTGCCC
>PLSG01000173.1 GCA_003164155.1 Parachlamydiaceae bacterium
AGTTCAAAAGCAATCAAATTTGGTTGATATCCTTCCTTGAGCTCGCCTCGAGCGACTTAACGAAGCCCATAGTGAACGCAGTCCCGTGGCACTAGGGCGATGTGAACTGTGGGCTTCGTTCAGTCGCCGATGCGGCTCCCGAAAATACAATAGAGTTACCCAGAGTTTCTTTGCAATCCATCTTCCATTACTATTAGGTACAATTTTACGTATATGTACTTAAATTATCTACAGTTATCCGCTTTTCTGGTCAGGATCTCCTTGAGATCTCCTTTGTTTTGGTACAACCAAAGGCTATCGACAACAGGAGTACAGGAGCATGCATCGAAGGAGGCACGACCTTGTGTGCATAACAGCGTAAATGTTAGCGATGCTTGGCCACCTGCTCTGCAGCACAATCTATGCGCCAGCAATCGTAGGCATATTTATCGCCAGCATTGACCTGGGTACAAACCCAGCATTTTTTTTCCATCCCCTCCCCGGCTTGCATGATTTGAAAAGGCAGCGGCAGACCGATGTCGCTGGTAACCGCCCAGCCGGCCACACGCCCCCCTTGCACTTTGGCATATAACCGCAATCCATCCGGATTGATGTCGATGAGGTTCAAGCCCTCATTCAACATGCCATTGGAGGCTTTTTCGTGGATAATATAGCGCGCATCCCGCACTATGTCGTCCCCGGAAGGCACAAAGTCGCGCTGCGCCTTTTGCTGGGCCTGCACATCAGCACACGGGAATGCCATCCCTATGGCCACACATGTTAGGCAAAGCGCGCTCAGACTCCCAACTCTTGAGCGTCCCAAGGGCGCCACATCGATAGCCATGATTTTTTTTCGCACAACCCACCTCCTTTTTTGCATCCCCCTATATAAGAAAAAAAGAGAAAAGGGTAAATTGATTTTTACAAATTCACGAGCCTTCAACTGAGGAATATTCCTATGTCCGAAAAAAAACTCTCCATCATCGGCAGCGATAATAAACCATCAAATCAGCCGCCCCAAACTCTTTCATCCAAAGCCACGCAAATAGCCCGAAAAAAAGCCGCACAAGCAATTTTTGAAAGGCAGTGGCTAATCGATCCGGAGCAGTTCAATCCCCTAAACAATAGCATGGGGCAATTGCGCATGGCCCGTACTAAAAGCCTAATCAAAGAGTTTGTCGACCTCCCAGGCAAACAAGCCGCCGACCTGGGCTGTGGCTGGGGGGTGCTGGCCCACTTTTTGCAAGCCGAAGGCGCCACCGTTACGGCCGTCGACATCGCCGAAAACGCCCTCAAATTGCTCAGGGATAAGGAGGAGGGATCTCAAACACCTGACCAGTCAGGAAAATTTCCCTTTGAGCCCATGCAAATCAGGCAGGAGGCCTTGCCGGCAACTGGGCTTAAAGAAGACACCTACGATTTGGTGGTGTGCACGGATGTGATTGCCGAAATCGATCAACACGACTATCGCTTGTTAATCGCCGAATTGTCGCATATCGCTAAAAAAGAGGGTCATATAGTGCTATCCACTCCTCTGGACATATATTCCGAAGACGCCGTGGAGCGACTAATTGAGCTGGTTAAAACCGAATTGCACATTGACAAAGCGGTCGGCAGCTATCATTATTTATTCATCCGCCTGGCCGATACGCTAAAAGCGCCTGCAAGATTTTATCGCGCCTGGAAAAACCGCGATTTCCGCCAAAGCGAACTGCGCGCCCGTCCGCCGTTAACCCGCTGGTGGTTTCGCTTAAACAGCACGCCCATCCCGGCCAGCTTGTGGTTCATAGTGGGGCTAGCCACTACCCCTTTGGCCAAATGTCTGGAAAAAAGCAAGTCGCTACTGCTAGGATTGGAAAAGCTCAGCCACTTTTTGCTGAGTACCCGCGGACTTAGCCACATTATATTGAGTGGAAAACGGCGCCCTTTAGAACCCTTGATAGAAAAAAGTGCGTCGGAGACGAAACTCTTTGCGCTGGCGCAAAGGAAAGAAAGAAAATGGGAATAAAAAAACCGGAGATTGTCTCAAGGCATAAAACGACATCCTTAAGGCTGCTACATTCCTGTCCTGACCTGGTTCGGACTGTTTCATTCCATGAGGTCCCCGGAAATGTAGACTATAGCCTAAGGCGCGCATTTTTTCAAAGCTAAAAAAACACATGGCTCACCTTTTCGCGCAGCGCCTTAAGGAAGTTTAAACACAAAGAAATACATCGAAGATCACAAAGGACACAAAGAGGCAGAGGAAACATAAGAGAATGAGTCGTCGATTCTGTAAATTTTTTCTTGCCCTCTCTTTGTGTCCTTTGCGCTCTTTATGTGTTTCTTTGTGTTAAAATTTTTAAATTTGATTTAGGAAAGAATGGACTCTGCATTTTCTCTTTGCACCTTTGAGTTTGAGTTTCCTAACACCCTGAATTTTTTTTGCGACAAAATGCAATTCAAAGACTTATTCAGATTGAAAAAAAAGAGCTCTTTAGTGTAGGATGGCGTTAAAGTGAATTGTGAAAGAAAAGCGCAAGCAACTCAAAAGCAATTTCAAACTCACCATTTCCGCACCTCCCATTCGCCTGCTGTCCTTGTCCTCTTGTGCCCATTCGATTGGGCAAAGGCGCATTCCTGCCGCTTTGCGCGTTATTTGCCAGCTATAGAAGACCCTGCGCGCTGCTGACATATGCGTAGCCAATTGCCCAGGAGATATCTAATGCGCTTAAGGGGGGGACATGCATTGCCGATGTCTTGAGGTCGGCAGTTTTTGAAAGCGGCAGTTATGGCTATTGGCACTTGGTTGAGTCTTTTGTATTTGCTTTTTCCTGTATCGTCTGTTACAATCACTGCTTTAGTTAGGAAGCCATTGGAGATGTTTGGGACAAGTAACTTGACTTTCAAATCTCTTTGAAAGTAACCACAAGCCTTATTTAATCCCCACCAACCTCTAATTGCCGTTTAGTAATAATGAGGAGAAACCTTTAAAATGTCAAAAACCCCACAACAATATACCTGGAATGAAAGCAATATCGTCGACGACGTAACCTTCCAGGAGGCAGACGCAGAAGTTTTTAAAAGCCTTTTAAATAACAAAGAAGGCAAGTCCATCAAGGAAAGCACTTCAATGGTCCCAGGCCACATTCTGAAGGGCAGAATTGTCGAAATCACCAAAGACTACGTAGTGGTCGATGTAGGCCTCAAATCAGAAGGGCTTATTCCTATCGAAGAATTTTCCGATCCTTCCATTGTAAACCTCGGCGACGAAGTAGAAGTCCTCCTCGACCAGGCTGAAGATGATAATGGACAAATCGTACTTTCCAGAGAGAAAGCCGAGCGCTTGCGCCAGTGGGAATACATCCTCAACCACTGCGAAGAAGGTTCAATTGTCAAAGGGCGCGTCCTGCGCAAAGTTAAAGGCGGCTTGATCGTCGATATCGGCATGGAAGCATTCTTACCCGGATCGCAGATCGACAATAAGCGGATCAAAAATCTAGATGACTACATCGAAAAAACCTACGATTTCAAAATCCTCAAGATCAACATCGAGCGCAAAAACGTCGTGGTCTCACGCCGCGAACTGCTTGAAGCTGAACGGATCTCCAAAAAAGCTGAACTTCTCGAAAACATCAAAGTTGGCGATATCCGCGAAGGGATCGTGAAAAACATTACTGACTTCGGCGTATTCTTGGATCTAGACGGCATCGACGGCTTGCTGCATATCACAGACATGACTTGGAAGCGCATCAAGCATCCTTCAGAGATGGTGCAGTTGGGCCAAAAACTCGAAGTGATGATCCTCGGCATAGATAAAGACAAAGGGCGCGTAGCCTTGGGTCTGAAACAAAAACAGTCTAATCCTTGGGACCAGATCGAGAAAAAATATCCGCCAGGCACACGCGTTAAAGGTAAAATCGTCAATCTTCTCCCCTACGGAGCTTTCATCGAAGTTGAACCAGGTATCGAAGGCTTAATCCACGTCTCCGAAATGTCTTGGGTAAAGAACGTCACTGATCCTAGTGAAATTGTCAAGAAAGGCGATGAAGTAGAAGCGATTGTGTTGTCCGTGCAANNATTCCTTGGGCATCAAGCAAACGGAAAGAAATCCTTGGGACGATGTTGTTCAAAAATACCCCATCGGCACCACCGTAAAAGCAGAGATCAAAAGCTTGACCAATTATGGTGCTTTTGTTGAGCTGGAACCAGGTGTAGAAGGGCTAGTGCACATTTCTGACTTGAGCTGGATTAAAAAAGTATCGCATCCTTCCGAAGTTCTGCGCAAAGGGGAACAGATCGAAGCTGTCGTGCTTTCAGTAGACCGCGAAAGCAAAAAGATCACCTTGGGTGTAAAACAGTTGACCACCAATCCTTGGGAAACTATTGAAAAAGCCATGCCCGTCGGATCGCTGGTAAAAGGCAAAGTGACTAAAATCACCGCTTTCGGAGCCTTTGTCGAATTGGACAACGGAATTGAAGGGCTGATCCACGTCACCGAACTTTCTGACCAAGCCTTCGGCAAAGTGGAAGATGTGGTGTCTAAAGGCACTGACGTCACGGCAAAAGTGATCAAAGTAGATCCAGAGCACAAAAAAATCGCCCTGTCGATTAAAGAGTATCTGATCGAAAAAAATCAATGCAACCGCGATGACATTGTCGTGCCGCAAGCGAAGAAGAAGAAAAAGGAGACTGGCAAAGGCAAAGATTCTAAAGAGTCTGAAGGCGAAAGCGAAGAAGGCTAATCTCTAGAAAGCCCAGTCCCTACCCCCCCTTTGCGTCAAGCAAAGGGGGATTAGCGTGGCTTTAATTTTAACCTTTCACCGCCGTAGACTGGCCAAACGAGGCAATCTGCTCCCTAAACTGAAATGCCGCTGCTCAACACAACCAAAATAGGCGTATAACGTAATGAATAAAGATCTCATAGCTGTCTTTGAATACCTAGAAAGAGAAAAGGGAATCAAACGCGAAGTTGTCATTAATGCCATCGATGAGTCTTTGCGTGCTGCGGCCCGGAAAAGCATTAGCGGAGCCTCTAACGTCACGGTCACCATTCACCCTAAAACCGGCAATATCGACGTATTCTGTGAAAAGGAAATTGTGGATGAAGTCGATATCGAATCTCAAGAAATTTCTCTGGAAGACGCCCGTGAGCTAGACCCTGAGTGCCAGATTGGACAGTTCATAGACGTTGTGGTTACGCCGCGAGATTTTGGTAGAATAGCCGCCCAGAAAGCGCGCCAAGTAATTGCCCAGAAATTGCGCAGCGCAGAACGGGACGTCATTCACGAAGAATACAGACATCGCACCAATGAATTAGTGTCGGGAACAGTCAAGCGCTTTGTACGCGGCTCCAATATCATCGTGGATCTAGGAAAAGTAGAAGCCCTGATGCCCATGAGCAACTACCCCATGACCGAAAAATACAATGTGGGACAAAAAGTTCTAGGCCTGCTGCTCGGCGTATTCGATTTAGACAATGGCGGAGCCCAACTGATCCTCACACGCAGCCATCCCGAATTCGTGCAACAGCTAATGGCGCAAGAAGTGCCCGAGCTCAATGACGGCACGGTAATCGTCGATAAAATTGTGCGCGAGCCTGGATACCGAACCAAGATGACTGTCCGCTCGACCGATTCTAAAGTAGACCCCGTAGGTGCTTGTGTAGGCATGCGCGGCATGCGCATTAAAAACGTAGTGCGCGAATTGAGCAATGAAAAAATCGACATCATTCCGTTTGCTCAAGATCCCATCGAATTGCTGCAAAACGCTTTAGCCCCTATCGAAATCCGCAAAATCAGCCTAAACGAAGAGGACAACATCATTTCCATCGTCGTCGAAGACGACGATTTTGCCGCAGTTATCGGCAAACGCGGCATGAACGCCAAGCTAAATAGCAAATTGATTGGCTATGAATTAGAAGTGCAGCGCATGACCGAATATGACCGGGGCATGGCCGTACAACGCACCGAGCTAGCCGAATCAGATGACCCAACGCTAGACGTACCATTAAAATCTATCGAAGGGATCAATAATCTCATCTTCGAACACCTGCTGGCCGAAGGATTTACCACGCCGCGGGCTTTATTGACAGCCACACCTGAAAAATTAGCGTCTATTCCAGGTATTAGCGCTGATACGGCTGACAAAATCTTAGAACAAATCAGAAAACAGAGGACATAAAGCATTGGCTAAGCATCTCAAAATTAACATTAAGAACACCCAAATTGCGGAAGCAGTCAGTAGCGGCAGTTTAAAAAACAAAGTGGCCAAAGCGACGGCTAGCGATGTAGAAGATTCTCAAGCTACCAGTGGTGTTCTGGCAAAGAAAGAAAGCAAAGAGGAAGCGGATGCGCGCAGTAAAGAGCTGAAAGAAGAGGCTCCCCGCACACGCGCGCGCTCTAGATCGGCTTTCTCTGGAGAGCCGGCATCTGCCGAAGCTGGATTGCCTGCGCAAGCTCAAGTGCCTGTTGAAAAGGGATTAAAAGCTCCTTTTGCGGCGCATGCTCCGCTCTCTGACGAAAGCGAAGCCGGAGAAGCCTCTGATTTTCAACCTTTGTCCTCGCTTGAATCTGCCCCAGAGCAGGCCTTCAAGAGTGAGAAACATCCGGCAAAAACACCTGCGGCGCCCTCGATTTCTGCCGAGGAAAGCAAATCCAAAGCTAAAGTAGCTGTTCCGCTGGATGATGCCTTCACGCTGGAAGAACCCGAGGCGTTCACTCCGCCTGCTTTTTCGCCTCCGCATGCGCCTCAAGCACCACAGGCAGCTTCTAGCCACCCAACGCCCCAGCACACGGCTGCGCACGCGGTACCGCCTGCCACACAACCGACTGCTCCCGTGGCCAGCCAAGCGCATGGCGAGCAAGCCTCGAAACCGACTGCAGCTCCTGCTCCCGCGGCGGCGCCAGAGCCTGAAAAGACCACGCGCCCGATATCGGAAGCCATTTTCTCTTCCGAAACTAACCAGCCATTGAGCTTGTTGAAAAGGCGCAATGAAAGGCCGACCTTCCAAAGGCCGCCCCCTCCCCCCAGAACGCCGCAAAGAGAGTATGTGAAATTAGGACCTACAGGTAAACACATCAAGGATCTGCTGCCGCATCGCTATCCGCCCAAAACCCCGCCAGAAGTGCAGGCCAAAGGCGAAATCGCCGGGACTGCCGGCACCGAAACCTCAGCACCAGGAGCCAAAGCCGCGGAAGAGCTCGATAGCAAAGGCAAACCTAAACCCAAAGCCAAAGGTTGGGTCGGGCCAGAGACCGCTGTTAAAAAGGAGACGACTGAGGAAGAAGATAGCGCCGCCAAGAAGGGCTTCAAGCCAGCTAAAGCTAAAGAATTCCGCGATATCAAACCTGCTAAAAGGCCAGAGCAAGTGCGTTCTTTTGACGCACGCGATAAGCATGGTTTGCGCATCCCCACGGATGAAGATCAGCAACATTGGCGCCGTCGCCGCTTAAAGCAAAAGCCCAAGCAAGAAGACATCACCATCCGGCCTACTACGCTTAGCATACGCCTGCCCATCAGCATTAAGGACCTAGCTTCTGAGATGAAACTCAAAGCTTCGCAGCTGGTCTCCAAGCTATTTCTCCAAGGGGCAGTGGTGACGCTTAATGACTTGCTCGATGATGAAACTGCCGTGCAACTGCTGGGTCAAGACTTTGGATGCGACATCATCATTGACACTTCAGAAGAAAAACGCATACGGATCACTGATAAGAGCATTAAGGAAGAGGTGCAGTCAGAAGAGCTTGCCCAGCTACAGACCAGAGCGCCTATCGTGGCTTTTATGGGACACGTCGACCACGGCAAAACCAGCCTGATCGATGCGATCCGCAAAACCAACCGCGCAGCTGGCGAAGCCGGAGCTATTACCCAGCACATGGGTGCTTTCCGCTGCCACTCCAAGTCGGGAGACATCACAGTGCTCGACACACCTGGCCATGAAGCCTTCTCGGCTATGCGCGCACGTGGAGCCGATGTGACTGATATTGTCGTCTTGGTAATTGCCGGCGATGAAGGCATGCGTCCGCAGACCATCGAAGCTATGAACCATGCCAAAGCGGCCAAAGTAAGCATCCTAGTGGCCATAAACAAGTGCGATAAGCCCAATTTCAATGCCGAAACGGTTTACCGTCAGCTAGCTGAACAAGAGCTTCTGCCAGAAGTGTGGGGCGGAGAGACCATTACGGTCAACTGTTCCGCAGTCACCGGCGAAGGGATAGAACAGCTGCTGGAGATGCTGGCATTGCAAGCTGAAGTGCTGGAACTCAAAGCCAATCCATATGCCCGTGCACGCGGCGCAGTATTGGAGTCCGAAATGCAC
>PLSG01000358.1 GCA_003164155.1 Parachlamydiaceae bacterium
CCAAAAGGAGCATGACAAATAAGGCTATGCTGCCATATTGAATGAGCCAAAGCGTAAAAGGATCGGTGTGCGAAAGTAATTCCATGTTTCGTCCAGTTATGGTGGGGAAGTCTGCATTAAGGCCGTATTTTAGGCAGTTTTTTCTTCTTCTTCATTTTTTTGCTGCTTGGATTTATTCAAATCCTTCTTGGCTTTGTCTAATTTTTCGGGTGGCTTGAGATCAAAGGGCTTAGGAGGGGTAAACTGCCCTTGCATCACGCGTGCCTGATGATCTTGCATCACAAATTTATGATAGTCTTGTGAAACGACTTGTTGGATGGGATTTAAAGGATTCATATAATCATCTCCTTTTAAACATTACAAACCATGCGCCAATTGAATATTTAGATCAGCTTGTTAACCAAAGTAATCTTTTGCGAACTCTCTTATCTCATAATACACCATAAAACAAATATTTAAAACTAGTTTTGGCGCAAATCCGCATTTTCTAGTGCCTGGCGCAAGATTTATTGCCCTTGGGAAGCCAGGGCGTGTATAGTTTCCAGCAGCTGGAAAATGTTTTTTTTCTGAGAGCTGCTCAAGGGGGCGCTATCCTCAGAGAGGCTTTCCAGGGCGCGTTGTAGATGTCTTATGGTTTGTGCGCCCGATTTTATTTTGCGGCGGTCGTGCGCGGCCAGAGGGAAATGCAAGCGGATCTGTTGCAAGAGCTCTTGCTTGGTCTGTCCCTGGAAGTTTTGGACGATGAGGATCTTTTTTTCTAAGGGGCCATCCCGGCTGGCCAGCGTGTAGACCGGCTGGCGCGGCATAGCCTCGATCAGCGGTCGCAAGACCTTAGGCATGGCCTCGCAAAATTCAAAGTATTGCAAAAAATTATAGGGGGTTTGCCGGTTGCCATAAGCGGCCATCAGCCAAGCACTGAAAGCGCCCTCTCGGTAGTTTTTAAGGATATTTTGAGCTCTTTTGATGCGCTCCCCATGTAACAGCGCAGCCTGGTTGTTGATGGCCTTTACTTCGGCGGTGATGGATATCAAAGCATTCAGGTCGGTGCGCAAGGCTGCATGGTCTGCCCCAGACTCGTTTTGGATGGCACTGGAAGGGCTTGGCGCGCGTTTGGGGGCATCTTCGAATTTAACAAATTGGGTGAGGATGGATTCTAAGAGCTGCCTTTCCACGGGACTGAGTTCTGTAACGCTGAAAACTCCCGAGAAGCTGGTGAGCTGCCCATCGGCGGTCTGCTTGCCCAGTTCGGTCATTTTAGAGGTGTGCGCCCCTTTTTTTAAACGCTGAGTGAGAAGTGCATTGACATTGCTCATAGAAGCTTCCTCTTGGCGGGATTTACGGATTAAAGGCGTTTCAAGATCTCTTTGGAAAGCGACACATAGTCGTCCACAGCCCGGCTTTTGGGAGATGTTTCAAAGATGGGTTTTCCAAAAATTGAAGCTTCCGAAATGCAGATATCGCGGCGCACTTTGGTCTTGAGCGTCTTCGAGGGGAAAGTCTTTTCGATCACATCCAGGAAAGCTGCGTTGTTTTTTCCTCTGGGATTCCAAAATGACAAGACCACAGCCAACACATTTAGAGGGTGGCGTTGGCCTATGCTCTCCATAAATTGGGAAAGGCGCTCCAATCCCTNNACTCAGGGGTGGCACATACCAAAGTATGCTGGGAAGCGATCAGGGCAGACTCGGTCAGCCAGCAAAGCGAAGGCGGCGTGTCGATGATCACGATGTCGTATTTGAGCGGATTGAGCAGGTCGCGCAGCTTTTCATGCGAATAACGGTCGGCGGCAAGTGCGCCGGTCACCTCAACTCTTTCCAACCAAGTGTCTGCAGGAATGAGATCCAAGCCCTGGATGCAGGTTTGTTTGATCACTTCCGAGATACCTTTCTTGCCTTGGAGCACAGGGGCCAAGCTGTCATTTTCATCGGGATCGAAGCCCAGGCCTGTGGTCAGGTTGGCTTGGGCGTCGAAATCGATCAGCAGCACCTTTTTTTTATGAAACTTAGCCAAGGCTGAGCCCACATGCAGGGCTGTGGAAGTCTTGGCTGTGCCTCCCTTAAAACTACTAATGGCTATGGTGTGCATACAAACATCTCTATCTTCATAAGTTCGGTTTTTCATAGGCCGAGGACAAACTGCGCGTGGATTTTTCCTTTTGCAAGGCCTGTAAGAAGCCCGGCAGCGAGATTTCCCCATGCACCACATTATCGCGCGTTCTCAAGTTGGCTGTCTTATGTTCAGCTTCTTGGTCTCCGACCGTGAGAATGTAGTTGATCTGAGTCATCTGGGCGTTGCGCACTTTCTTGCTGACCGATTCGCTGCTGTCATCGATATCGCAGCGGAAGCCGGCAGCTTGAACTTGCTGAGCCAGTTCACTGGCGTAGGCATTATGCCGGTCGGCTACGGTGATGATGCGCACTTGCAACGGGCTAAGCCACAGAGGGAATCTTCCGGTGAAGTGTTCAATCAAAATGCCAAAGAAGCGCTCTAGAGAGCCAAAGATAACCCTATGGATCATTACAGGGCGCTTTCGGGTGCCGTCGGCAGCGGTGTATTCCAATTCGAAGCGCTCTGGCAAGGCCATGTCGAGTTGGATGGTGCCGCACTGCCATGTGCGTCCGATGGCGTCGCGGATATGCATATCGATCTTAGGGCCGTAGAAGGCGCCATCGCCGGCATTGATGCGGTAGGGACGGCCGCTGTCATCCAACGCTTGCTTCAAACCGCGCGTGGCCGTATCCCACTCGTCGTCGGAGCCTATGGTATTTGTTTCCGGACGGGTGGAAAGTTCTAGATGATAAGACAGTCCCAGCCCGGTATAGATCTCGTCGGCCAATTTGAGCACATTGCCAATTTCCGCCTGAATGTCTGAAGCCTGCATGAAAATATGCGCATCGTCTTGATGGAAGCTGCGCACGCGGAATAGACCGGAAAGGGAGCCTGAAGGTTCATAGCGGTGCACATTGCCAATTTCAGCCACGCGCATGGGCAATTCTCGGTAACTATGCGTGTGTGAGCGGAAGTAGAGCATCCCTCCTGGGCAGTTCATCGGCTTGATGGCAAATTCGCGCTCTTCGATCTGCGAGGTGAACATGTTCTGGCGGTAGTTAGCCCAATGTCCGGAGCGCTCCCACAGTTCGCGGGTAAGCATGGCGGGGGTCTTGATTTCCAGGTACTGCGCCCGGTCGTGACATTCTCTCCAGTAAGTCAAAAGTTGATTCCAGATAACCATCCCCTTGGGGTGGATAAAGGGCATGCCGGGACCTTCTTCTTTGAGTGAGAAAAGATCGAGACGGGGCCCAATGACTTTATGGTCGCGCTTTTTAGCCTCTTCGACTTGCAACAGGTATTCCTTCAACATTTTGCGGTCGGGAAAAGCTGTCCCATAGACGCGCGTGAGCATCTCATTTTTGGCATCGCCGCGCCAGTAAGCGCCGGAGATTTTAAGTAGCTTCATGGCTTTGACTTTGCCTAAGTTGGCCAAGTGAGGACCGCGACATAAGTCAAAGAATTCCCCTTGGCGATAGCCGGTGAGTTCTTCGGTGTCGGCCAAGTTATTGATCAGCTCGGCTTTATATTTATTCTGGGCAAAGAACTGCATGGCTTCAGCTTTGTTGGCAAAGACTTCGCGCTGAGAGGCGTAGTTTTCGGCTACTATAGCCGCCATCTCTTTTTCGATGCGCTCGAAGTCAGCATCAGAGATGTGCAGATCGGCGAAATCGTAATAAAATCCATTTTCGATGGGCGGACCTATGGTGGGCTTGGCTTCTGGCCAAAGGCGCAGGATAGCTTGAGCTAAGATATGGGCAGAAGAGTGCCAAAACACCTCTTTGCCTTGAGGATCTTCAAAATTCCACAAGGTGACTTTATCGCCGTCACGCAAGACGTGGCTGAGATCATAGGTTTTATTATTAATATGCGCAGCCAGGGCTTGATGGGGGCCCTTGAGATTGAGTTTATTAGCTAGATCGTGTGCTGTACTTCCTTCGGGAAGTTCTATTGTGCTGTTGTCTTTAAGGGTCACTAACATGACTTATGTTCCTTTGTTAAACACGACTTTGCGATGCATTAAGCAGGAAATTGCTACCAAACAGCAGCTCGAAATAGCTTCCACCTCGGTTGGATAGCGAATCACTTGTTCAAAAATCATAAAGTCGGGTTAAAGTGAGTAATGATAATGTGGCTATTCTAGCGCATCGCCTCGCAAAAGGGAAGTTTTACCTCATAATTTCACGAAAAATTGCTCGGCCTCATTCGGCTCCATCCTTTTCCATCCTGTAAAATTTTCAAGATGAACAGGATCAAGTTAACACTGAGAAGTAAGATCACCTGATTTAATCCTCTCTCCTAATCCTCCCCATCTTTTTCCTATCTTTTCCATCCTCAGAATTCTTGATCTCAT
>PLSG01000257.1 GCA_003164155.1 Parachlamydiaceae bacterium
AGCCAGTCCTGAGTATGCCATTGCCGAGTCTGAAGTCGAACAAGAGATTGAGCGCTATCGCCAAGCTCTTTCGCTGAGTATTCAAGATGTCAAAGCTCTTCAAAAGCAGCTGGAACAAGAAAAGGCCATGGAGGGGATCTCCATTCTCGATGCCCATCTGCATATTATGCAAGATCCGCTGATTACCACGCATGTGGAAATCAAGCTGCGCGAAANNCCGCATGAATTCGGAATACATACTTCAAATTCTGATCGACCAGTATCAGCAAAAGTTTACTTCTCTTTCGAACGCTTTCTTTCGCGAGCGCTCCAGAGATATCCAAGACATTGCACACAGGATCATGTGCTACTTGCGCAAGCGCAATCGACTCTCCTTAGCAGATCTGCCACATGACTCCATCGTCTTTACCAGGGAGCTTTCGGCCTCAGATGTCGCCGAGGTTAAGCAAGGATCAGTCGGGGCCTTCGTGACCGAAGTAGGCGGCGTGACGTCGCATGCAGCCATTGTATCAAAGGCCAAGGGGATCCCCTTTGTAGCTAATATCGATATGGGGTTGTTCCAAAAGCAAGACCATAGTCTGGCCATCGTCGATGGACGCACGGGCGATATCATTCTAAGTCCCTCTTCTGAGACATTGGCCCAGTATATCGAACTACAAGCCGAGCTCAATTCTCGCTTCCAGGTTTTAGAGCGCGTCGGCCAAGTGGCCGCCGAGACGCTGGATGGGCGTCAAATTTGCCTGACCGCCAACGTAGAGACGCTCAACGAGTTGGAATTGTTGCACCGCTATGGAGCCCAAGGCATTGGGCTATACCGCTCTGAAAACTTGTTTTTGCAACACAACCGCTTTCCCTCCGAAAGCGAACAGTTTCTGGTCTACAAGCAGTTAGTTGAAAAAATGCACGGCAAGCCGGTGGTCATCCGCACTTTCGATGTGGGAGGCGATAAAATCGCCAAAGATATGAAGAGCGGGGCTAGCTTCTCACCTGTCGAAGAAAATCCTTTCTTAGGCTGCCGGGCTTTGCGCTTTTTGCTCAAAGAACGGCATATATTCAATGACCAGCTGCGCGCCATATTGCGGGCCAGCGCCTATGGAAAAGTCAGTGTACTTTTCCCTATGGTCACGGGGCTGCCCGAATTGCGCGATGCCAAGCAGGTGATTGCAGAACTCAAAATGCAATTGCGTCAAAGCGGTGTGCCTTTCGATGAGCATATGCGCGTGGGATGTATGATAGAGGTGCCTTCGGCGGCGATCATCGCCGATTTGCTGGCCCAAGAATGCGATTTCCTTTCTGTGGGCACAAACGATTTAGTGCAATATTGTTTAGCCGTGGATCGCGGCAACCAGGCGATGAGCTTTTTGTATAATCCTGCACATCCGAGTATTTTGCGCCTTCTGCAGATGGCCATCAAGGAAGCCCGGCGCTTTAAAGTTCCCTTGAACGTGTGCGGTGAAGTAGCAGCTGATCCGCGCTTTATTCCGCTATTGCTTGGTTTGGGAGTAGTCGAGCTTTCTGTGGCGTGCCGCGAAATTCCCATCGTCAAACACATCATCCGGCGCACAAGCGTGCAGGATGCTGTGCTGATGACCGAAAA
Organism: Parachlamydiaceae bacterium; assembly: GCA_003164155.1. Classification (GTDB taxonomy): domain Bacteria; phylum Chlamydiota; class Chlamydiia; order Chlamydiales; family Parachlamydiaceae; genus BOG-1457. Next base: position 1,598 of record PLSG01000257.1, read on the forward strand.
AATTCTAGGGATGGCCACAGAGCATGAAATTCAACAATTTTTGACTAGTGTCTGCAAAAAGAATTTTCCCGATGATTTTTTCTTCAATTACTGAGAAAACTGCGCAATTGCTCAGATCTCCCTCACCAGAGGAACTAGTGGGGGGATCTGACCTGAAATTTCTAGATAACGAACGCGAGCCTAATGAGCTTTTGCACTTTACGGATTTGGAAAGTTAGCTTTTATACTACATTTTATCAGCACCCCCAAGGTTCCTCCGGGGGGATTTGACCAATTACTTGGACTTTACTAATTTATGATGCATATACAAAAAGTTTCTCGCAGCGTTGGCACGCATGACGGATCGTTTCACGCCGATGAAGTGACGGCCTGCGCCCTTTTGCTTTTATTCGACCTGATTGACGAGTCCCGTATTATCCGCACCAGAGACTCCCACGTGCTTTGCACATGTGAATATGTCTGTGATGTAGGAGGCTATTACGATCCTACCCAAAAATTGTTTGACCACCATCAGATTGAATATACGGGCGGTCTAAGCAGTGCAGGCATGATCTTGGAGTATTTAAGAGACGAAGGTTATCTGAAGCCCAAGGAATATGATTTCCTCAATCAGGTGCTAGTAATCGGTGTGGATGCGCATGACAATGGAAAAGAGTTGCAGGCCGTCGGCGTATGTACTTTTTCCCATGTGGTCTCAAATTTCTGCCCCATAGCCTACGATGCCGATATTCAAACGCAAAATAAAGCCTTTTTAGAGGCTTTACATTTTGTTTCAGGCCATCTGAAAAGGTTGTTAGAGCGCTATAAATACGTTCAGTCGTGTCGCCAGATTGTGGCGGAAAGTATGCAAAATGGCAAAGACTGTCTGTTTTTCGACAAAGGCATTCCTTGGATAGATCCATTCTTTGAAATGAATGGGGCCGGGCATCCTGCTCTTTTCGTCATCATGCCGGCTGGCACGCATTGGAAACTGAGGTGTATCCCACCCACCAACAAAGAGAGAATGAAAGTGCGCACCCCCTTGCCAAAGGAATGGGCAGGATTATTAAACGAAGATTTACAGCGCGCCTCAGGTATTCCCGGAGCAATTTTTTGCCACAAAGGGCGCTTTACTTCCGTTTGGGAAACCCTAGAGGATGCGCGCAAAGCATTGGAATTTGTACTAAAGAGAGAGGCAAAATGACCACGATATTTGGCAAGATAATCAGGGGCGAGCTGCCAGCTGATAAAGTTTTTGAAAATGAGAGGCTCTTGGCCATCAAAGATCTCCATCCCGTAGCTCCCGTACATATCCTCATCATGCCCAAAAAGGAGATCTCCCAGATCCAGTCGCTGACCCCAGAGGATTTTCCTTTGATTGCCGAAATCATAGAGGTGGCCCAACAGCTGGCCGTGCGTTTTGGTGTGCAAGATGGTTACCGCCTGCTGACTAATAATGGGACGACAGCCGGTCAGACGATTTTCCATCTGCATTTTCACCTCATCGGGGGTCGCCCCTTAGGTCCTATGGCATAGTAACACAAGTTGCTAGTCCATATACCCTAAATCTGGAGGAATCGTATTTAGGGTACATGGACTAGCAAGTAAATGCACCCGTGTATATCTAATTTTTTTCTATTCACCTCCACTGAGGGTGAGGGCATATAGCCTAGGGTTAGGGTGTGCGATTTGTTGGAAATAAGGAAGAAATCTTCATCCTTTTTTAAGAAGGTTATGGTGTCGGATTATTCATCATACAGCACGCCTACAGCGTGCGGAATTTCGCTCCATCCACCTAGGGCGATGCCCTAGGCTAGTATGGGAAAGGCCTTCAGCCTTTTATGAAGAGTAATGGAAGCGTGATCATGACGCATCTTAAAAGGCTGAAGGCCTTTCTCATATTAGCCTAGGGCATCGCCCTAGGTGGATGGAGCGAAATTCTGCACGCTGTAAGCGTGCTGTATGGTGAATAGTCCAGCATCACCTCCCTTTTAAAAATGAATGAAAAATATAAAGAAGAAAGATCTATTTTTTCGACAAATTGCACGCCCTAGCCTAGGGTAAGCGCAGCGCAGCCCTGGAGAATAAAATAAATATTGCACCCCCTGAAAGGAGTCATGCTTTTACCCACATCTTTTGCAAGGAAGTTCGGATCATGCCCGAATTTCCGATTTCTTGCCC
>PLSG01000163.1 GCA_003164155.1 Parachlamydiaceae bacterium
GCATAAAAGTAGACTTAAAGAAAGCGCACAAGTACTTTGCCATGGGGGCTAACCCCTCTTCGCGTTATGGAGCCTATGCCGCGCATGAATTGGGTAAGTTAATTCTCATAGAAAACGGAGACAAAGCCGCCCATATTTTGGCTATGCGGCATTTCAAAGAAGCCATTCTTTGGGGAAGGAATGAGGCTACCATTGATTTGATGGCCTGCCTAAAAAAACTCATATCCCTCAAACTGAGCTCTAGCGATAAAAAATTAATGTCTGAGGCCTTAGCCGGATACGACCTATATGCGCAAGCTGATGAGTATAGCATAGCCGGGGAAAAAGGTTCTGTAAAAGATGCCGTCCANNATGGCTGGCCTCAGAAGGACACCCCGATGCCGCCAGTCGCTTAGGCATGATGTATAGAGATGGAAAAGGAGGGGTTGTTAAAGACCTAACCAAGGCCAAGGCTTTCTTTACGCTCGGAGCTATACCTTCTACCCTATTGGGTGCGGAGGCCGCGTATTCCCTAGCCGTTTTAGAGATAGATGCTCATAAGGGAAGACCTACTATTTTGGCCATCAAGCATTTTAAGGACGCCTTTCTTTTTGGAAAAAGAGATGTTGAAAATGCCTTGCTCAAACATACCTATCAACTGGTGGAGAAAGGCTTAAGCTCTGGCGAGACGAAATTGCTTGGCGATGCACTAGCTGGATATGACATTTTAGCTATAGGTCAAAGGGAACTAAAAAAGGTCAACAAAGATTTGGCTACGTTTCCTCCGGAAGGTTATGAGATTTGGAAACGCGCTTTTAAGAAAGCCAAAGCCTTTCTGGAATTAGCGCTACATACAGGCAGTTCGGATGCGGCTACACAGCTGGGAAGCATATATAAAAGATTGGCATATTCTCCCCTGTGTAGCCCTAAAGAGAAAGAGCGCAATCTTATAAAAGCATACGAGCTTTTTGTGCGCGGTACACAGCCCACAGCGAAGCTTAAGGGCTTGGCAGCCTATGAATTGGCCCGTTTGGAACTAGAACTGCCTAAAAGTTCTTCCGCTAGCGGTGGTGTCAATACCTTAGCCTTAAAATATTTTAAAGATGCCATACTATGGAACAAAAGGGAAGCATTTAAGGAATTAGAAGATTATATAAATCCTTTTCTTAAGACAAACAACGCGGCTGACATTGAAAAAATCAAAGAATCATTAGATGAAATTGATTTTTNNTAATGAAGACACAGAAATAGCAAAATTTTGTTTTAGGTATGCTCTGCAAACAGGCAACCTGGATGCGGCTACCCACCTTGGGGAGATGTACTATAAAAAGACTACTGTTGAGGAGATACATGAGGAGATACTGAAAACACCTTACTACCAGGATGGCAGGCAAATAGACTGGCGCCATTTGCCCGTAAGCGAGGTGGTCATGTTGATACATGAGATTGCTAAAATGAATCGCGAAACAGGCCTTAATTATTTAAAAATAGGAGCTCAGCCATCTACTCCGTTGGGCTATCGGGCGAGTTATAAATTAGGAGAGATCGCCCTTTCAGAGAGTTTACAGCGCTATAACCCAAAAGCTTTTGAACATTTGCTTTTGGCCATAAGTCATTTTAAAAATTCTATCATTTGGAGTCGAGAGCAAATTGTAGAAGATCCTGAGAAAGTAAGAGATGCCCAAAATAAGGCTTTCAATCAAATAATGCAGATAATGAAACGCGTGGAACAGTCTGATATCGGTCATTCATACCGTCAACAAATCCAAGATTTGTTACCCGGATTTGATACCATTTATTGGATTAGTAGTCAACGTAGAAACTCAAAAGATCTGCAAGAGGCATTTTTACAGTCTATCATTAATAACGGAAACAATGAATCAGAAGATCAAACCAAAATAGATAAAGTGTTCATAAAATATATAAAAATTAACTACAAAGAAAACTTCCTCTCATGGGGCATACAAAAGCAAACAGATCGCATAAGAATAGCTAAACTGATTGCTCAGACCGACCCTCTATCCCTAATAGACTTTATCACCGATTTTACAATTACTGATATTAATGCTTTAGACTCCATAGCGCAAATAGCCTGCCGCTCTTCTGTCCGTGGTAGCGTAGATTTATTGAGTAGCCAGATTAAGAATTTCTCAGGGATATCTCAAAGCACTTTAATCATGATAGCTGAAAAAGCCGCCAGCGAAAGTCGAGGTGGGAGAATTTCCATCGATATGCCTCATTATGGCATCACAGACCAAGCTGTTTTAATGCGTATAGCCAAAATCGCTTTGAAGCATTCAGGATGGAAAATCTTAAACAACATCCAAAATTGGGGGCTGAATAAAAATAACCTCTTAGATATTGTGATGCGAGGATTGCTGCTTAAGCCCGAATTGACATTAGATAGTTTTCAAAAAAATATCAAACAACTATGCGGCACAGATATTGAAAGCTCTTATTTGGGTACCTATCACAACTTTATGCCTAAAAGTCAAAAAGTTGTTCAAGCTATTGGCGACAAGGGCATCCAAAAAAACATGGAAGATTGGCTAGGTTTTCAGCAGTGGCGCTGTGCCTGTTTAATGCATCTGCGTTTCCGTGAAGAGCTCTCTGCACAAGCTACACAGGGGAATACAACTTCTAGGGAAAACGCACAAAAAGCAGCGGGGGAAGCTGAAAAACAACTAGATGCGCTTTTTGGGCAATTTATCAGCATAGGTTCCATAGAAGAAAGGACGCATCTGGCTGATATGCTCTTCAAGCTTTTTGAAGAAACGGATGCAGGTAAATCCCTCCATGAAATTTCGAGTGATCCCCTAAGTCAACTTCCCCTAGCTTTAACCTCCTTAATCAGTCCAGAAAAAGCCGTTAGGCAAAGTATGGCTTGGCAAATCAAGCAAATACCCAATAAGCACGAAGGGCCTACGATGCGGCAAATAGTCATGGTGCTCCAAAACTTGGCCAAAGCACATCTAACAGCCTCGGAAAAAGCAAATATTTTGACTAATCAACTGGTGGAACAAGGCGATGAAATCTATCAACTACTAGAAAATTTATCGCATAAAAAACCTGATACACCCAAAGCTGGCCCAGAGGCTGTGAAAAAAAATAAGGAATTAGCCACACGCTTTTTAGAGCAATATCCTTTGGCGATAAAAGATGACAAAAAAGCGAGCACTCTTTCTAAATTGGCAGATCCACATACCGTGCAAGCTGCTAAAGAAAGTATCCTCTTTAAATATTTTATGAAAGAAAAGAAGACCGTAGATCGCCTGCGTCTGATAAATACTCTATTGAACTTACACAATGGAGACCAACTTGCTAAAACTCGTTCGCTTAGTGTGGTTGAATTAAAGGATATTTTGCAAAAATATATAACGACGCATTTGAAACTCGACGTCAAAGACTTCGGAACAGAAGAGAATTTTTTCAAATTATGGATTCAAAATGTGGAAGCGCCTTTAAGTCAGCGTTATCCTGAGGCCTTATTTGTATACGCAGGCAAGATCAACCAGCTTGCTGAACCAGATAAAGGCAAAATGAATGCGGCCTTAACATCATTTATTAAGGCCTTTATGCAGGGACCCGAAGCCTTAAAGGTATTTAAGAGGGACTGTCCACATTTTGCCCAGGTAGAGGCACTGCTCGAAAAAAGCCCTGACACAAAAGCCCAACACAAATGGGAGTCATTCAAAAAAAATTGGGGAAACTTTCCCGCCATGCGCAGCTTTCATCCCAGCCTACCCACCAAGCTGACAGAAGAAAAGCCCTTTGCCGCCCAGTTTAAGGATCTGATAGAAAAAACACTCATTGCCGACAAGCATGTGACCGAATGGGAAAAGACTTTTCCCTTGTTGCAGCGCTATCTCTCTAGCCAAGAAAGCATACCTGCCTTGCAAAAGGAACTAGCAGAGCTAAGTGAACATGCCAAAGATCAGCCTGAGTTAGAAGTACAAAGACTTTGCTTAGAGCTGTGTTCTCCCGAGCATACCGGCACCGAAATGCTTATCAAAAGCCTTCAAAGTGCTTTAGAAAAATTGCACACCAAAGAAGGCGAGCGTTGGATTGAGTGGAGAAGAGACATCCGAGTATTTGCCAAAATTACCGCAGAAGCTATGGCTTTGCAAGCCAAACCAAATCCCTATGCCAAATGGCAAATAGGCATCACCCAAGATCCGGTAGATATGCTTTTGTTGGCTAAAGAAACCCAAGGTTGCCAATCCATTGATGGTACACCTAGTTTGAATAAATGCGCGCTAGCCTATGTAGTCGACCATAAAAATAGCGCCGTGGTAATCAAAAATGCACAAGGCAAAATCAAAGCACGGGCGATCCTCCGTGCGCTTTACGATAAAGAGCGTAAAACTCCAGTATTGTTTCTGGAAAGACACTATGTAAGTACGTTCGATGAGACTTTGAATACGGCCTTGAATGCCTATGCTAAGGCATATGCCCAAGAGATGGGTGTTCCCCTCTTGACTCATGAAGCCATTTCATCTGGAGAAGTTTATAAGGGCACCATCGAGGCTTTGGGCGGCAAGGCGCCTTTCGAATATTCGGATGCGGGAGGGGGAGTTACTAATGGAGTTTTTGCAATCGTCGACCCAAGAATTATGACAGCATAGAAGCTGGCCTACTATTAGCACACATAGTGATCTCCTTTTTAAATTTTTCACAGG
>PLSG01000139.1 GCA_003164155.1 Parachlamydiaceae bacterium
ACAAAAGCCGGGAAAGCTTTCGCTCACCAAATCAGTAAATTCTACCTTACTAGCAATCTGCGTTAGGATAGCGCGTTTTTTCTAGTCTAATTGTTACAATAAAGATATGGAAGAACAAATTATAATCGAATACTACGAAACAGCGAAACGGGAAATATCCATATTTACCGAAAGAAGTATATCAATTAAGAGGTCGTCATGGGAAAATCGAAAAGTTACAAGGAACATCTTTTAAAGTCTTTACAAGACCCTGAAGAGGCTGCGGCTTATTTGGATACCTGCTTAGAAGATGAAGATTCACATGTTTTTTACTAGCCCTAAAAGATGTAGCAGAAGCGCAAGGGGGAAATGAGTAAGCTATCAAAAGATTCGTCTCTAAATAGGCAGAGCCTTTACTGGACCCTCTCAAAAAAGGGAAACCCCAAAATGGCAAACGTTTTCTCTATCCTTGCTTCTCTTGGAATGGAGTTGCACATCACATCCGTTCAACACGGTTAATGAAAGTTTCTGGAATTGCCACGAAGCTTCTGCACAATTTAAGTCAGGTTTGTTTCACCCCAAATCCGGCCTCTTTGGCTGTGACAAAACAACCTATCCTCTTCACCAAGTATCAAGAATCTCGATTCTTGCGTTCTCTGTGTTCTTTTGCGGCAATTTAAATTCCGAAAAGGGTGTATTCTTTTTTTGGGGAATAGCTGAAAAAGGCTGCTAAAAAAAATAGGCCATAACGGACTTTGCCGCTATGGCCTATGCTGCTTGGAAAGAGCCTCAGGGAGGCCCCTAGCTATGGGTAGCTATCTTAATTACTGACCAAAAGACTTGTTCGATTTAGTTGAAAACCGTCCTGTTCCTCCGCTGACAGATCCACCTGCGCCACTGCGTGGCTGCTCAGAGAAACGTCCTCCGCCGCTGCGAGGCTTATCTGAAAAGCGCGGGCCGTTGCTGCGGGGTTTGTCGCCAAAACGGCTGCCCGAGCTAAAAGGCTTGTCGCCATAGGATTTTTCGCCATAAGGTTTTTCAGAAAATCTGGAGCCTTCATCGCGAGATCTTTCAGAAAAACGGGGTCTTTCTTCGCGGGGCTTATCAGAAAATCTAGAATTGCCATTGCTTGACTGGCCACCATATGAGTTGCCGCCGTATGAGCTACCACCGCGCGAGCTGCCTTCGCGTTTATTTTCCGTAGCAAAGAAACCTTGACTGCGAGGTTTTTCACCAAAACCTTCTCTGCGAGGCTTATCAGAAAAACGGGGTTTTTCTTCGAAGGCTGGTTTTTCTGAGAAACGGGGCTTCTCTGAAAAGCGCGCTTTCTCTGAAAAACGGGGTTTTTCTTCAAAAGGAGCAGCATCTTCATAAGCGCCGCGCTCAGAGGATCTTTCTTCTGACCGATAGCCACCACTGCGTGGTCTTTCCGCATATCCGCCGCCGCCAAAACGGGAACCGCCGCCGCCGGCAGAACGACCTCTGGAAAAGTTAGTCTCGCGACTTTGCACATGCATCCCACGAGGATCCATTTTAGGTTCCATGCCTTCGACGACATGAGGCAACATTTTTATGCCAGTGAACTTCTCTATACGGTGCACTAATGAAATATCTTTTCCAGCTGCAAAAGAAAAAGCAATACCTTTAGCTCCAGCGCGACCGGTGCGTCCAATGCGGTGCACGTAATCCTCAACGCTCATCGGCAGGTCGAAGTTAATCACATGTGAGATGGTCAAGACGTCTATGCCTCTAGCGGCCACGTCTGTAGCGACCAGGATGCGAATCGCACCTTGGCGCAATTGGCTGAGTGTACGTGTGCGCTGCCCTTGACGCATATCTCCGTGCAACGATGTCGCACTATGGCCAAGCTCTTGCAACTCTTCTACGAGTTGATCGGCATGCCTTTTTGTCGAGGTGAATACGATAGCTTGATTCATCGACTCATCGCTGAGCAAATGATCGAGGATGCGATTCTTATGTTTCAGGTTATCGACATACATCAGTCTCTGGTCGATGTTCTCGTGCTCGACTTCGTCAGAAACCACATTGATTTCAATCGGCTGGTTGAGCAAACGATTCGACAGATTCATTACGGCGCCTTTCAAAGTCGCAGAAAAGAGCAAAGTCTGACGTGTCTTAGGAGTCAAAGCCGCGATATGCTCGACGGGCTTGATAAATCCCATATCCAGCATCCGGTCGGCTTCATCCAAGATGAGCATTTCCAGACGAGAGAAATTGACCCGGCCTTGCTCCATATGATCGATCAATCTGCCAGGAGTAGCCTCTAGAATGTCATAAGGACGTGCCAATTCTCTATTTTGGATAGGATAAGGCGCACCACCGTATAGGCAAACAGTTTTAACTTTGGGAAGGTGCTTGCTATACTTGCTAGCTTCGACGGCTACTTGCATGGCCAATTCGCGGGTCGGGACGAGGATCAAGATGCGCGGTCCCGTGCCTTTATTTTGTGAAGGCTCTGTCAGGCGGTTTAAGGCAGGCAGCATAAAGGCGGCAGTTTTGCCAGTGCCCGTTTTAGCCGAAGCGCGCAGATCCAATCCCTCTACGATTTTAGGAATAGCTTCTGATTGGATGGGTGTGGGAACAGTGTGGCCGAGGTCTTCGATGGCCTTGAGGAGGGCTGGATGCAAAGGCAAATCTTTGAAACTTGCTATTGGTTTATCTTGCTTCAAATTCATACTTAATCTACTTTGTTTTAAATTGTGTAATTCATGCATAGTACCACACCCCAGAAATAAAAAAATAATTTAAATTTTACATTAAAATCAATTTATTTCAAAAACCTTTTATAAATAAAAGAACCAGGTTAAGGAATTGTACTAATCCTTGTCGTATTGCCAGGGTGCACAGAGGCCTTGTTGGCCATTTCAGTCAAAACTTCGACCGAAAAGGTAAACGCGGCTTTCAGAAACCCTAGCTTCATGGTTGGCGGCCTTATTCATTCAATAGATGAACGGAGGCCTGGTTATTTATCCTAAAAATGGGAAGTGGTTAGGATGGATTTATTTTGTCCAGTAGATATTGCCATCGCTCAAACAAAACCTCAAGCTTATGCTGCGCTTCGGCTAAGAGACGATAATGCTCTAAAGACTTTTCGGAATCGGCGCATACCGCAGGTTCTTCGCCCTGCTTATGCAAAGCGGCAATCTCCGCCTCGATGACTTCGATGCCCCGCTCCATGCCTTCTAGCTCTTTTTGTTCCTTAAAGGAGAGCTTTTTAGGCTTTGAACTAGCTGCTGCATTTCCGGCCAGGGCATTGGCCGTTGGTGCTGCGCTAGACTTGTTCACAGTCTCTTTTTTAACCTGTGCACGCTTTGCACAGGCTTGTTCCCACTGACTGTAATCAGCAAAAAATTGTTGTTCATTTTCCTTACCCAGTCCTAAGATCTGAGTACATACCCTATCCATCAAACAACGATCGTGCGAGATCAAAACGACTGCTCCCGCAAATTCTGTCAGACTTTCTTCGATAACTTCCAAGGTGGGGATATCCAAATCATTAGTCGGTTCGTCTAAAAATAGGATATCTGCCGGCTCGAGCATCAACTTGGCGATCAGGATGCGCGCGCGCTCTCCACCCGATAGACAGCTCACTTGCAGNNGGTCGTATTAGGGGGAATATGCTCTCTATGCTGGTCAAAATAAACTAGGCGCAGATCGTCGGCATACTTGAGGGTTCCCATATCTGGAACAACTTGCTTGGCGAGCATCTTGAGCAAAGTCGTCTTGCCTGTGCCGTTAGTGCCCACGATGCCTAGGCGGCTGCCAGGAGAGAGCGTAATATCTATGCCTTCGAAAAGCTGTCTGCCACCAAGTGATTTGGCAAGATTTTTAGCTATGAGAAGACGCCTTGTTTCTCTATCGGACGCCGAAAAGCCAATCTCGACTTTCACAGTCTTATTTCGACGCTTTATATCGGAAAGATCTTCTATCAATTCATTAGCTTTTTGGATACGTGCGACTGACTTCTTAGTCCGCGCTTTGGGCGATCTTCTCAACCAGTCAATCTCGTCGCGCACGACGGAGGCCAATCCCCGTTCCCGTTGAAGCTGCCCGGCTAGAAAGGCCTCTTTGCGCTCCGTATAGACGGTCATATTGCCCTCGCTGCTGAACAGGCCTTGAGGATAGCAGCGGTTGAGCTCAATAATTTTATTCGAGATATTCTCGAGGAAATAGCGGTCATGGCTGACCACCATATAGGTGATCTTTTCGCGCATGAGGAATTTTTCCAGCCACACGATCCCTTCGAGGTCTAAGTGATTAGTTGGCTCATCCAGCAGCAATAGATCGGGTTCGATCATTAAGGCGCGCACGATATCTAGCCGCTTTTTCCATCCGCCAGACAGCAAATTGGCATCTTGCATAAAATCGCCAAACTGCGCCTTTCCGAGCAAGATGCGCGCACGTGTGAGAAGTTCGACTTCATCGCCGTATAGGCCAGGCTGCTGCACAAGCACGTCCTCTAAGCATTTAGAGGGAAACTCAGGTACTTGGCTGGCATAGCCGATGCGCAAACCTTGACGACGCGAGATGTTTCCGCTATTGGGCCGCTCGAGATCCATCATAATTTTTAAAAGCGTGGATTTACCCGAGCCGTTGGGTCCCAGCAACCCGATCCTATCCCCTTGGCAAAGGGTAAAAGAAATGTCCTCAAAGAGAACCTGGGTGCCGTAAGATTTTGATAAAGTGTGGATACCTAATAATGATGTCATGCTCTAATTCTAACATGGCTGCCCTAATAAAGTAAATTGAAAGTGTTAACTTGTTAACTTTTAAGACAATTTAAACGCCAAGGTACAGAGCAGCTAGGAGAAATGTAGAGTCCATTCCCTGGTTTACCGAATTTTAAAAAATTTAACGCAAACCTTCATGATCCCGGGACACAAAATATCAATGAAAATTACTCGGGTATCTTAAAAAGCCCTTCAAGTGATTAAGTTGATTGCTGAAGGCATTGCAAAAAAAATCCATAGCGCATACTCCTAATTAAAGGGTCTCTAAAAAACCTTTAATCTNNATCCATCGCGATTTTATCACTGCTTGCGTTATGGCAGGATATGGGCCTCAAAAGCGCAAACATTTTCAAACTTTGCCCACATATACTCAAGATATCCAAGCCTTAGCAGTTTGGTTAAAATCTTTTAATGTCACACATGTCGCAGTTGAAAGCACAGGGATTTATTGGAA
>PLSG01000348.1 GCA_003164155.1 Parachlamydiaceae bacterium
GCAACCGTTTCTCCTATCCTCTCCCTATCCTATCCATCTTTTTTATCCTTCCCATCCTGAGAAAAATTTACAGAAGAGATAACTACGCTTTGACCGATAGTTCCCCTGTGATGGGTGAACATGGCCAATCACAAGCTCTCTGTGCATGATGGGGTTGCTTCATGACATGAGTATCCCACCAACCTGATCTTTTAACGTGCCCATATACACATTTAAAGCATGCAAGGGGGATCTAACTGTCATTCAGCTACGAGCATGGGTCCTTGCGGAGCTTTGACGCGTTCGCATAAAAAGACCAAGGGGATCATGCATAGAAAAAGCCACCCTCCCATATAACAAAGATCGTTAGTGGCCAGCATATAAGCCTGCTGTTCGACTTGCTTGTCCAACAGCTGGTTGATCACCGCCGGATCGAAGTTGTCCAGAGCCCGGTAGAAAAGCTGTGTGGCTGGACGATAAACTGTTTCATCTTCTACAAGGCGGCTATGGTGGAAAATCTCCAACCGCGTCCACAACTGAATAGAGAGAGAAGTTCCAAAGCCCGATCCGACCAATATGCGGATAAAATTGAACAAACCAGAGGCACTGGCATACCTATCTTTGTGAACTTGTCCCAAAGAAATTTGGACCAGAGGCAAGAAAAATACGGCGATGCCAAATCCCTGAAGAAACCTCACCCACATAATATCATTAAGGGAAACCTGGGAGGTAAAGCCAGACTGATAGAAAAAACCCAAAGCAAAGAAAAGAAAGCTGCTGGCGGCAAAAAAGCGCGCATCATAGCGATAGACAAATCTGCCCACCGTAGTGGAAAAAATAAACGGCACAAGGCCTATCGGAGCCACGGCTAATCCCGCCCAATAAGCTGTATACCCTTGTTGCGTCTGCAACCACAGGGGAAGTGTCACAGCGCTGCCAAAATAAAGCAAATAGCCCAAGGTGATGCAGATTGACCCTAGCGCGAAATTCCGGATCTTAAAGAATGAAAAATCGACGATGGGGTGTTTTTGAGAAACATTCCAAATTCCAAAATAAGTCAAAGCTATGAAAGAAACCACGGTATAAGCGATGATCTCATTGGATTCAAACCAGTCCAAGTCCTTACCTCTATCCAGCATTATCTGCAAACTGCCCACGCCAATCACCAAGAGGCACAGCCCCGTCCAGTCAATGGGATGGCGCTGTATCTCACTTTCGCTATCGCGCAGGAAATACCAGACAAGCAATGCCGAAAATATCCCAATGGGCACATTGATATAAAAAATCCACGGCCAAGAGTATTCTTCGGTCAAATATCCGCCGATGATGGGACCTAGCACCGGGGCTACGATGACAATCATCGCCCAAAACCCCATGGCTGCACCGCGCTTGTCATGAGGATTGCTATTGATCATTAAAGCTTGCGAAAGTGGGATCAGCGAACCGGCCACAGCGCCTTGGAGCACGCGCAAAAAGACCAACATAGTCAAGCTGCTAGCCAGACCGCAAAGAAAGGAGACAAAAGAAAACATCAGCACCGACCACACGAATAAGCGCACCCGTCCAAAATAATCTGAAAGCCAGCCGGTCAAAGGCAGCACTATGGCATTGCTGGCCGCAAAAGAGGTTACCACCCAAGTGCCTTGCTCGGCACTTACATCGAGATTACCGGCAATATAGGGGAGCGCCACGTTGGCTATAGAACTGTCGAGGACCTGCATGAAGGTGCCTAGACCCAATGCGACATTCAAGAGAAACAGCCTGCCCCCAGCTTCATAAACTTGTGCCATAAGCCTCTACAGCTGACTGTTAATAACTTCCTCGATGACCTTATCCACGGGAGCATAATCCATCTCGAAAACCTGTGTAGCCGCCACCACCTTGGAGGGTTGCGCATGACCTAGCCGTGGAAGATCTTGATTGGTGATATCGACATCCACATTGGCCGAAAGGCCCAAACGCGTGGGAAACTTCGCCAACTGCTCGGGATCGAGGCTAATGCGCACGGGTATGCGTTGCACGATCTTAATCCAATTTCCAGTAGCATTTTGCGGCGGGATGATCGAGAACACGCTGCCCGTGCCAAAGCCCAGGCCCAGCACCTGACCGGTGTACTTCACTTTGGAGCCGTAGATATCCAGCCAGACAGTGACCGGCTGCCCAATGCGCATATTGCGCAGCTGTGTTTCTTTAAAGTTAGCATCGATCCACACATAGTCTAGGGGGATGATAGACAAGAGATTCGAGCTGGGAGTGATCCATTCCCCTACATCTACTCCCCGTTTAGCCACAAATCCGCTGGCCGGTGCGTAGATGGCACAGCGCTGTAGGTTGTAATAAGCCCGGCGCACATTGGACTTTTGCTCCAAGATCTGCGGATGCTGCTCTAAGGGCGTATTGCCGGCCGCATCTATGGCCACTTGCCGCTGAGCTTCAGCCTGAGCCAACTCAGATTGCGCATTCGCCAGGGTATCTTTGGCATGCGTAAAATCTTCTTTGGATATGGCCAAGGAGGCGATGAGCTGCGAGCGATTTTCATAGTCGTACTTAGCGCGTCGGGCAGCTATCTGCTTGCTCTCTACATTGGCCTGGGTAGAATGCACATTGTCATATATTTGCCGCACTTGCAATACGGTGGCAGAGAGGGACGCTATCTCTTTTTCATAGGCCAGAAGATAGGCGGATTCATCCAAAATAGTCAGAATCTGCCCTTCCTTCACAAAATCGGTGTCATCGACATAATAAGCCACCACAGAACCTGAAATGGCCGAATGGATACCCACTAAATTCCCATTGGCATAGGCATCATCGGTCGTCTCATGAAACTGCAAATATAAAAACCAGTACAAAAACCACATCCCACCGGCCAGCACAAGAAAAAGGGTAAAGCCCAAGAGAGCCCAAGAGTTTTTCTTTTTTTTAGCATGCTTGCCATGTCCTTGCCCTGCCGGCGCGGCCGAGGTCTCGTGCTGGTGAGGCGGCGAAGAGGGGGAGACCGTTTGACTTGGCTGCATCTGTGGGGCTTGGTTTAGATCTTGGGATTCTGTCATTTTGCTAAGTTTCTCCATAACAGGTGTCATAGCCACCGCCGAGGGCTTGAATTAATGATAAGATAGCCTGAAGTGTATCGCCGAGAGCCTCTAGCTCCAAGTCTTGCACTTGCAGCAGCGTGGCTTCGTTAACTAAAAAATCAAACTCTGAACCCACATGATGGGCGATGCGCAATTTGGCCAGCTCTACGAGGTTTGCTTGATATTCTAGATTTTCCTTTAGAACCAGCCGCTGCTGCTCGGCATTGCGCAATACGGCGATGTCCGTCAATACTTCGCCCACCGCATTCAACACGAGTTGATTGTACTGCAATATGGCCAAATCGTAATTGACTTCGCTATTGTGCAAATTAGCTATGAGCTTGCCTCCATCAAAAACGGGCAAGGTGAGCGCCGGGTCGACGCTGAAATACGAGCTACGCCCTTCAAAGAGCTTGTCGAGACGCAGCGATTGCAGTCCAATTAAAGCCACTATATTGAAATCGGGGTAAAACCCAGCCTGAGCGGCCTTAATTTGTTTTCCGGCAGATTGAATCAACCACAGCTGGGCGGTGATGTCTGGCCTGTGGGCAATGAGATGCAAGGGCAGATTTTGCGGAAGGGGCACTTTGGGCAAAGCTTGCTCGCTGATCTGAATATTACAGATTTCCTCATCGAAATTCCCAGCCAACAAGGTCTTCAGCTGGTACTCAGCTACCGTAATTTGCCCTTGAAGCTGCAGCAGACTTTTTTTAAAATTTGTCAGATTGGCCTGAGAGCGAAAGATGGTCTGATGGGTGTCAAGGTTTTGCTGTACGCGTTGCCGGTTTAAATTCAACTGCATGTTTTGGTTGTCTACCAGGGCCTTGGCTACAGCTGCCCGCTGGTAGAAGACCTGCAACTGGTAATAGACTTTAGCTACCGAGATGCCCAGCTGCAGCCTTGAAAAGGCATCATCGGCCATATTGGCCCGCAATTGCCCCATGGCGGCGCGAAACATATTTTTGTTTTTACCCCATATGTCGAAATCGAAATTGAGGGTAAACTCTGTCTCATACTGCGAATAATACACAGGTAAGCCGGCTAAGCCTCCTGCAACGGGCAATTGCGTCGCCGAGGGAGGACTGCCACTTGGCGGAGTGGCGGCAGTTTGCGTAAAAGCCGACGTCAACCCGGTTTTACTCAATTTCTGGCGCAAGACATCGGCTCCCCAAAAGATATTGGGATAAAGGGCCGCCCGCATGCTGTCTGCGTTAGCCGCCGCCCGCATGATCTTAGCGCGCGTAGCTTGCAAATTGGGACTCTTAATGAGCGCCGTTTCGACAAATCCTGTCAGCTGTGCGTCGCCAAAAAGGCTCCACCAATTGGGGGGCAATGATTCGTCCACAGAGAAAAGCTGGTCTGAGCTGGCTTCCTCTGCGGCTAGCTGCATAGCACTTGAAGGCACGTCAATGGGTGCCGCGCGCTGGCCTGAGCGGCAGCTGACAGCTAGGCACAGCCAAACGCACATAAGTGACAGTCGGTAGACTTTTTGCATAAAGCCTTTACTTTAGTGTCTTGAGTTTGCCAGAGGTTAAATACGTTTCGGTAACTTAACAGATCAATCAATTTTTTCAAAATAATGATTGCAGGCTACACATATCTGTCGGAAAATGACAAATGAACCACTGGAGCGGCTGCGCACAAGCCCTGCAACCTAACGCAAAATTTCGCAAATTTCCGACATATTTTTTGTTGCATTTAATTGTAAAAATATATTATAATATTATGGAATATATCAGACACACCTACTCACCTCTCCCGTGATATAACTTCGGGACAAAGGAGATAAAAAAGTAAATTAAAATATAAAATAACTAACTATTAGGAAAATATGAGTTCACAGCTTTCACAAAAATCTCACACTCTGACAACGGGTCTGGCAATGTTTTCCATGCTTTTTGGGGCAGGTAACATCGTATTTGCTTTAGCCATTGGTCAATACGCACAAGATAAAAACCTGTATGCGATTATCGGTTTGCTAATTACAGCTGTGGGCGTTCCTTTTCTCGGTTTAGTAGCTATGACCTTATTCAACGGCGACTACAGAAGCTTCTTTGACCGCATTGGCAAAGTGCCAGGCTTCTTTGTAGCCTCCATCATATTGGGACTAATTGGACCATTTGGCGCCATTCCGCGTTGCTTAGCATTGTCTTACGCTACTTCCAAGCCCTATCTCCCCGAAATGTCATTGCCATTTTTCAGCGTACTGGCTTGTCTCTTTATCTTTGTATTGACCTACAAGCGCACGAGCATCCTAAACTTGTTAGGCTATTTCCTGACTCCCCTGAAGCTTGGCTCATTGCTCTTCATCATTGTGAATGGGTTCTTGTTCTCCCCTGAAATACCCGCGGCAGCGCATGATGAATTAGCAGTTTTCATCAAAGGTTTGACCGACGGCTATCAAACTATGGACTTGTTGGGCGCTTTTTTCTTTTGTTCAGTAGTTTTAGACTGCCTACGCAAAAATATCGACGTTTCTAATCCAGCCAACTACAAACGCATGATTGTGGTGACTTTAAAAGCCAGCTGCATCGGCGCAGCCCTATTGGCGACCATTTATATTGGCTTTAGCTACGTAGCCGCCGCCTACAGCAGCTCGCTCATGGATGTTCAGCCGGAAGAGCTCATCAGCAACATAGCTATACAAGTGCTCGGTCCCTATGCCGGATTGATTGTCAGCTTTACAGTGACCATGGCCTGCTTGACCACCGCGGTAGCTTTGACTACGGTCTTTGCCGAATTTATCCATAAAGACCTCACTAAAGCTAAACTGAGCTATCCTCTGGCCTTATTAGCTACGCTGGCGATTACCTTCGCCATTTCCACATTAAACTTCACGGGCATTGTGGCTCTATTGGAACCAATTTTGGTGCTATGCTATCCGGCTTTGATAGTCTTATGCCTGGTCAACATCTTGTTTAAGCTGTATCAGTTTAAACCGGTCAAAGTCCCCGTCATGCTCATGTTCGGCGCATCGGTGATAGCCTACTTCATTTAACTTAAAATTATATTTTATCTTCCTTAAACCCCGGAGGGGTGGCATCTGTAAGCCCAGGGTGAACGCCGCCGCGGAAGCGGCAAGTGAACCCTGGGTACAGTAGAAAAAAGATATAAAGCCCCGGAGGG
>PLSG01000489.1:0-5572 GCA_003164155.1 Parachlamydiaceae bacterium
TCTAGCAAGAAATAAATCTACATGTTGTTTTGGAAACAAACTAATAGAACTTAATAAAAATCCGATAGCTTCTTCATGCGATTCAGCAGAAACAATTTTAACTGATTCCGGGCTTGTTAACCACTTATGTACTTGTGCAGATTCGTTATCACGTCCTGCCAAAACTAAATCTTTGCTTATTGGAGGACAGGTTGACATTGACCATTCTTTNNTAAGAGTAGCTATCCAGCATCCAACGGCGGGACATAGTTCAAGCCAATGCTCCAACCTATCAGCATCGATAACTCGAACGTCTTTCCATTCATTATTTGCTTTTTTTTCCTTAATCCACTTTTCCTTTTGAGACCATCTTCGAGGTGTGACGAAAATGTATATGGCATCCATACGCTCTGTTTTATCCATTGCGTTGAGACGTTTTTGGTAATCTTTATTAGCTTTATCTCTAACTTTTTGATCGACTCCAAATTCCCAATACGAATGACCGATAGGAACAAATTCATGTTCCTTTTTTGCGTAACAAGTGCCATCCCACCCTGGCATTTGAGTACTTTCTTCCGAGGGAAAGTTTAAATGAGCGTCTGAGCCAAGAGAAGCTCTTATCAACCAGCGCAGAACTTGAGGTATTATACTACGAGCGTCTAACCTATTTGACCAAGTTGATAAATCTAGTGCACTTATCAATTTAATCGGTGTACCCTTGAGCTGTAGATTTTCAATAGTTTTTGACACGCTTTTTTTTGCAACGCCGTTATCTGAAATTGAAATGCCTATACGATCAAAAGCATCAGTTATAGATTGTATATTATTTGGATGTGGCGTGCGACTGCCGCGTTCAAAATCAGCTACAGTTGACTGCGCTATATTGGCTTCAACTGCAAGATCTTTTTGTGACCACCCAGCTAGGGCCCTTGCAGCTTTGAGTTGAGAAGAGTTGAATGTCATATAAAATCCTCCATGTCATATATAAAGTATGACAATATAGATATCGAGGGTTTGTGGTCAAGTGATTTATGAGAAATTTTTGAGGACAATGTTTTACAAGATCATATTCTATTGGTTTACAGTTATTTAAGACTGGATTTTCAAGAAATTCTCGATCAACTTTGTAAAAGTCCAGAAAAAAAGGCTCCCACTTAATTGTCGTTACAGCGTCACGACAATTTGTTTAAAGGGGGGAATTCTTCGAATTGCATCATTTGTCATGTAAGCTCGGCCTACGAGATAACGTGCGATTGACCTACATGATTGCTATCAAATGCATAACAATTATGGAGAAATAGCAAATGTTTTGCGTAAATGTTATGCTTTTGATAACATGTATGTATGGACAAAGAAAGCAGACTCCTACAGATCGCCGAGAGCCAACAAGGGTACTTTACAAGCCGCCAAGCTGAAGAGTGTGGCTTTTTGCGCGCGAATTTTCAACGCAAATTGCAGTCAGGGAAATGGTGTAAAGAGGATATTAGGGGTATTTATCGACTCTCTAATTATCCTTCTACCTCACGCCCAGAGCTTGCCCTTTGGATGCTATGGAGTGCTGATAAGCAAGGCAACCCCCAAGGCATTTGGTCGCATGAAACTGCACTCGACATCCACGGAATTAGCGATGTGGCATCTTCCAAGCTCCACATGTCTGTACTTAAAAGCTTCAGAAAAGGCACTGAAATCCCAAGCAATCTCTGCTTGCACTTCGTGGACGAAATTCCACAGGCCGACATAGAAACTAGGCAAGGATACCGGGTTACTACCCCCCTTCGGACGCTAGCTGATGTAATTCGAGAAGGCTCAACTCAAAATGAACAAATTGAACGTGCCATTTTGGATCTTGCCATCCAGAAGTCCTTGATTAAGGGGCTTGCAACTATACAAGAGATGGAACAACTTCAGCAATTCACCGATTCTCAGGAAATGCGGGAATTCATTGCTAAGGCGATCGACGATGTCTGGACTCAAGCACATGCCCAAATAGCAGATTTCGGAAGAATCGTCGAACCCTACACGATTGGGCTCTCTTTGGGGGAGCAGGGATTTGGAACAGCAGTGCTGTGCCAACACAAATCGCAATACTTTCTACTTACCGCAGGACATGTAGGCAGAGCGCTGCGCAAAGCGAAGTCAGTGAGTTTGCTACTGCGATTCGATAACTTTCGAAGAGAATATCCGGCTCATTCGGCCAAAAATTTCACTGTGATTGAATGGGATCCAGCCCTTGATGAGAGTTTGCCTGATGATGTTCTTGCACATAATCCAAAAGATTTGGCCATCGTCATTCCCACACAAGCAATTGTTGACATGCTGAAAGTTTACAAAGATTTCTATAAAATTCCAGAAGAGCCAACGAGTTTTTCTCTACAGGATGCTCTCATCTCTCTGGGAGGCATTGAACCTATCTATTCTGACGACCGCAAGACATGCCAATTGCACATAGGCCCCTATGCCTTTGTTGCTTCAAAATACAGCCAATTGCCCTATGTAGATTACATCACATGCCCGGTGAGCAATCATACATATGAAATAAGAAATTTGCGGAGAAAGGTCATTACCTCCTTTCAAGGACTCAGCGGCAGTGGACTTTGGAAATTCGCAAATAACACCCCTTTCCTCGTTGGTATCGCATTCGCTGAAAATCCTGCTGGTTATGATCCCTCGTCGGGATCAAGAAACGTCTATTTTCATGGCCCCCATTCCATTCTCTCAGTAATCTCAACTTACGGACAAACTCATGAGCACAAGCTTTAGAAGCGCCGCCGACTTCCGCAATCAATTGGAGACGAATCTTCGAACTCATTCCACCAAGACGGGCGAAGACATCCACCGCCTTCGCCGCAAAGTTGCGTTCGATCGTCTTTTGGCAAGGATTGTCACCCAAGAACCATCTTCATTTTTCTTAAAGGGAGGCTATGCAATGGAATTGCGCATCGCCCATGCCCGTGCCACGAAGGATATGGATTTAACTTGCTTCAAACGTGTAAGCGAGGCTAAGGAGCCACTAAGCGATTTGATTCTGCAAGAACTCCAAATGCTTGCTCGCGTCAATTTGAACGACCATTTCATCTATCAAATCGGCCAACCCCAGCGTGACATAGAAAATGCACCTTATGGCGGATCAAGACACAGTGTCGCAGCCGTCATTGCCAACAGGCCCTTCGTGGAATTTCATCTTGATGTAGGGGGTGACTTCCTAATCGACCACATAGAGAAAGTCCCTGGCGTAAACTGGCTGGGGTTTTGCGGCATTGATGCCCCAATCATTCCCGTGATTTCAATAGAACAACAATTTGCTGAGAAGCTGCACTCCCACACTCTTCCTCGCGAGATTTTACCTTGCGCTACGCAAGCATTCTGGATGTCAGTTACTACACGACTTATGGATTCATCCGGATTTAAGCTGATTCTTTTTGAAGAAATGATATGTCTGGACGACGAAAATTCTGCAAAGCACATAAGCAGGAGTGGCAAACAACAGCCCGAAAATCCCAAATAATGAGCTCGCGATTAAAAGGATTAAGATGATCGTAATGGGATGGATGTAAAGTTCCTTTCCCATGACTTGAGGGGTCACTAAAAAACCCTCTAAGATGGTAGCCAGCACCATAATGACAGATACCTCAAGTCCCATGATCAGGCTAGTGGTCAAAGCCGCAAGTAAGGGGAGTATCAATGCTAGAAAACTGCCAATCGAGGGAATGATGAAGAAGACAAATGAGATAGCGGCGAGGACAAAAGAATAGCTGAGGCCTATTGCCGTAAAAACGATCAGCAATAAAAAGCTGATGATGGCGGCTACAATGATTCGCCCATTGATAAAGTGCTGTAAAGTTTCATCAAATTTAGCCATAAGGTCTTTGGTGTATTCTAAGTAACTGGGTGAGATTTTTCGGATAAAGCCGTCGTAAATTTTTTTATCGTCTTTAAGAAAATAGAACAGCAGAAATAAAGAGACGGCTAAGTAAAGGAAGAATTCAGCTAGGCTTGCTATGAGGTAGACGAAATTATCGATTAAAAAAGAGTTTAAATAGAGAATGAATTTGGATAGCTCATCTTTTACCTCTGCCGGAAAATGAAGTTTGTAGCTGTAGAATTCTAAAAGGGTGGTCTTTTTATTAGATGCTTGGCTCTCCCATTCTCCGCTGAATAGCCGCAACAGATCGATTTGTTCTTGGATCTTCGGGTAAATAAAAAATATTAATAGCGTGAAAACAGCTACTAGGACTAGATAGGCGATGGCAATGGCTAAGGGTAGAGATATTCTTTTTTTTAAAATTCTCACTAGCGGACGCAATAGGTAATATAGAATAATTGACAGGCCAAAAGGGCTTAGGATTTTAAGTGTAAATTGCAGAAGTGAACTTATGGCTGGGAGGAGTGCGTATCCCACATAGATGGCAATCAAAAATAAAATTGAGAAATTTACAAAGGAAGGGCTTTTAAAAAATTTCATTATTGGCGTCGACATAAGGCTCTACATAAAATGTTGTTTTCTGCGTTATTGCTGGCGGTGTTCGCTTTTTCCTTGACTTATGCAAATGTCTCCGCCCTAACCCCATCTTCAGATATTTTTTTTATAACCTAAAAAAAAAATAATAAAAGAAGATTTTTGAATTCAGGGCCATACCCATGGAGATTGCGCAGCAATGCCCACAATTGCCTCTCTTTTTAGTGTTTTGGGTGAAGTTCAGTAGTGGCACAAACCAGGTAAGCTAACAATCGCCTAAGGCTGCATCGACTATGGTTTGAGCCTCTTTCAGAATGCGCTCCAAATGTTCCGCTCCCAGGAAACTTTCTCCATATATTTTATAGATATCTTCTGTACCTGATGGACGGGCTGCAAACCAGCCATTCTCAGCTATCACTTTTACCCCTCCGATAGGAGCTCCATTTCCTGGGGCTTTTGTTAAAATCGCAGAGATCTCTTCGCCCGCTAATTTCTTAGAGTGGATATTTTCTGGAGATAGATTCTTTAATATCTTTTTTTGGGCTGGAGTTGCAGGGGCTTCAACTCGGTTATACGCAGGGTTTCCAAATTCCCGAATTAACTCTTGGTAGATTTCCCCAGGATCCTTACCGTGCTTTGCCGTAATTTCCGCTGAAAGTAAAGCCAAAATAATTCCATCTTTATCTGTTGTCCATACGGTGCCGTCCAAACGAGCGAACGAAGCGCCAGCGCTCTCTTCGCCTCCGAATCCGAGAGAACCATCCAGCAAGCCATCCACGAACCATTTGAAGCCCACCGGGACTTCATAGAGTTTTCTTCCCAGTTTTTTCGCCACGCGGTCGATCATCTGGCTGCTAACGAGAGTTTTGCCTACGGCAGCGTTCTTATGCCAATTAGGCCGATGTTGAAAAAGGTATAGGATAGCGGCAGAAAGATAATGATTGGGTGGAAGCAAACCTGAACTTTTGGTGACAATTCCATGCCTGTCGTAATCGGTATCGCAGGCAAATGCAATATCAAAATGATCTTTCATTCCGATCAAACCCTGCATGGCATAAGGCGAGGAGGGATCCATACGAATTTTCCCATCCCAATCGACCGTCATAAAGCGGAAAGTGGGATCGACTGTTTCGTTGA
>PLSG01000489.1:5621-6526 GCA_003164155.1 Parachlamydiaceae bacterium
AGATCGGCAACATAAGCTTTAAGATAATTATGCCTCTTCGTGGTAGAAGAATGAACAGCCTTTTCGAATGGAATTCTCTTGATGCCCGACATTTTATTTTTGAGAAACTCGTTGGCTTTGTCTTGAATCCAATTTGTGATTAAAGGTTCCGCTGGGCCTCCATTTGGAGGATTGTATTTAAAGCCCCCTTCGGATGGGGGATTATGCGATGGGGTAACAACAATGCCATCGGCTAGCTGGCTCTTCCGTCCGCGGTTGTATGTGAGAATTGCATGGGAAATAGCCGGGGTCGGAGTATATTCATCATTAACAGATAGCATCACCGTCACTCCGTTTGCTGCCAGAACTTCAAGCGCACTTTTTAGGGCGGGCAAGGAAAGGGCATGCGTATCCATTCCAAGAAATAAGGGGCCATCAGTCTTCTGTTGCGTCCGGTATAAACAGATCGCTTGACTAATTGCTAGAATGTGGTTTTCATTGAAACTCTTATCTAAGGAAGAACCGCGATGTCCTGAGGTGCCAATTCATTTTTTTACCTTAGTTGTTTTCTTTGTTTTCTTCTTGCAATGCCCCAGCAATTCANNTTTTCACCTTTGCCATAAGATTTGAATTTCTTCGATGCCAAAATATTAATCTTTCCCAAAAAGATTTCCGAGGATTGTCGAAGAGGCTTAAGGGAATGGCTTCCCAAAATTGTATCTTGACAGGATCCTAACATAAATAAAATAAAAATATTTAGAGATTCAAAATTTAATGACCCTGAAAAGGACGCGTTTATCATGGTCAGCATCGAAAAAAAATCTGGACAAGTTGTAGTCATCACAGGGGCTTCTGCGGGTGAAGGAAGGGCTACAGCCCTTTTATTCGCTAAAAGCGGAGCCAAAATTGGGCTCATCGCTCGTGAT
>PLSG01000002.1 GCA_003164155.1 Parachlamydiaceae bacterium
ATAAGCGCTAAGGCTGAAGTGCGATTATCTGCAACTGCTGTAACAAATGAAAGCTGAAATCTTCTTCCGGGCTCAACGATAACACGACGCCGTAAACTAAAAATGGGATCAAGGACAGTCCCTGTTGTATTCGACAAGTCTCCTTCAAGAGCAGCAGGATGCTTTAAAGACTTTCCGAGCCCAATGAATCGATCTCTATCGGTTTCATATTGCACAACGCCATCAGATGTTGGGTTTGTTGCTAAGACATGCACGGCCCAAATCGGAAGATCATCAGGCGAGCGCAAGCGTCTAAAGCCAAGAAGAGCAGAGGCTTCCGGCATTGCTTCTGTTTCAATAAACAGTTTATTAAAACATGGATGTGCGCGGTCTGTGAGATGCGGCGCTAATGATAACTCTAGATAGCTTGTGAGTTCAATATAACGCGTTTCATTAGAATGGTTAACTAAAGTAATCAATCGTATTTCAGCATTATCTTCAGGAGAGACAACGATTTCAGTAAGCGTTTCAATTTGATGATCCTTTCGTCTAAATTCCGCTTTATCCCCTTTAAAATTTACTGAATACTCTTTGCCGCTGGTTTGAGTAGGTTGGTAGGCAGCCGACCAGACTTCTCCTGATTTCATATCTTTAATGTAACAAAAGCTTCCCCATGAATCTCGTGTTGTATCAGCACGCCATCGGTAGATTTCGATATCACCCCAATGACTGTATCCTCCCCCTGTGTTAGTGATCATTAGAGAATACTTTTCATTCGATAGGAGATTGATTTTTGGTGTCACGCTTTCAGTGGTTTCAACGACTCCCATAATAGGACTTTGAGAAAACGGTTCTAGTCTTCTGAGAATGGGTTCTCTTCTACTGCCGGTGACTTTGATAGGAGGAGAAAGTGGAATGCGCTCATAAAGAAGAGAGCTCACTCCGCAAATGCGCGGATCTTTTTGAAACCGGTTGATTAAAGTTTCATTGTTCAAAATATTATTGATCGTTGCGAAAATCATTCCTTGATGATGAGCCATGTAGACATAAACAATAACCCCGCGTTCTCCGGCAGGGCTTCTTTGTCTTGTGAAATCCATCGATTCATAATAGCCATAGGGTCCCATAAGATTCAGATGATTTTTCTCTGCCATTTTTTTTAAGTTTTTGATTGCGGACTTAGCCTTAACTGCTAAAGCCAGCACAGAAGAATAAGGGCTAACGACCAGGTCGTCTTCTAATCCGCGTTTGAGACCAAGCCCCGGTACTCCAAAACTTTTATATTGATAAATTTTGTATGAATCTATGGCACTAAATGCAGATTCCGAAATCCCCCATGGGATGCCGCGCTGTTTTCCATAATCTATTTGGCAGTCGACAGCTGCATTACAAGCTTCTCCTATTAAAGAATCTGAGTATTGCCTATTGAATATCAAGGGCATTAAATATTCAAACATTGTACCGCCCCAAGACAATAAGACTTTTCGTCCTCGGACAATGCTATACAATCTTCCAAGAGCCCACCAATGTTCTACTGGGACATCTTCTTTAGCAATTGCCACAAAGCTTGCAATTCTGGCTTCACTTGCCAGTAAATCATAATAAGAAGTATCAAGTTTGCGGGCGTCAACATTATATCCAATAGCAAACAACTTTCGATCACTGTTATAGAGAAATTTTAAGTCCATCTCCTGAGAAAAAAGCTCGATTTCTTTGATTAGCTCTGCTACTAGGCCTATTTTTTCTCCGGCAAACCATTGGGCTGTGGCTAAGGCTTCTTGTAGTTTTTTGCCCCACGCTTTAATTTCATTAGGAAGATCGTTTCTCTGAGCCCCTGCAATCAGTTTGTCAAATGCAGGCAACAAATTTCTATTTGCAAGCATTTCTAATGAAGCTTGCCAAGATAATGCCTGATCCCTCCATAGCGATGCTTGAGGATCGATTATGTGAAGGTGTTCTAATGGAAGAGAGTTGAGAATTTCTACCCAGGTAAAATAACGAGAAATGATGGACTCCCATCCCACTAATTGCTCTTCAATCTGTTTTAACCAATAGAGCTCAACCTTCTCAACAGACAGTCCTTGTACAACTTTTAAAGCACCCTTGACTATTGCAATACAATGCGAAAGATCATTTGATTCAGCGGTATCGAATAGACGATATGCCTCCTCAATTTTTGTGAATTTGTTGGTTTCTTGAAGGATATCAAAAGCATCTTTGATTCCTGATAGAGCATCTGTTGGTACTATTGGAGAGGATATCATTTCATCCATTCCCTGCTTCAATGTCCAGATGCAAGCAAGAAAATTACCACTATCTACTGTCGAAATATATCTAGGAAAAAGAGGGTCCAATGTTTGAATGTTATACCAATTAAGAAAATGCCCTGCATGCCGTTCAAGCTTTTTTAATTCGTGAATGGTAGCTAATGTTTTATCAATAAAAATATCGCATGTAATATATTTAAAATCATAAGCATTCATTATAGCCAATAACCACAGACCGATATTGGTCGGAGATGTACGCTGTGCGATTTCTATATTTAGGGCTGTCTGGTAATTATCCGGAGGCAACCAATGCGTGTTAGCTCCGACTAACTCATCGAAATAGCGCCATGTTTTGCGCCCAATTTTTCGTAAAATTTTCTTATCAAGATCAGAAAGATTTTCATCTATACGCTTATCTAAAGGTTTATCTATGAAATGGATAATGAAAGGGGCGGCCATCCAAAGAAAACAAAAAGGTAAAGCGATCAGCTCTGCATGGGGATTGAAGAAGATAACCGTTCCTAAAATCATGACAGCAAAAAAAGAGACCCATCCTATTTGAAGCACAAACTTTTGATGGATTTTCAAACCATTACAAATATATTCGCCGGTGGTCCATTGCAATAAATTTTGATGTGAGATCAGACGTCGAAATGCGACACGTAATAGGGCATCCAGAGAGAGGAAAGCTTCGTAAGGTAATAGCGCAATTGTGATAAGCGATCGTAAACTTAAGAGCTTTAGCTCCATTAAAAATGATTTTATTGGAAAAAAAGAATAGGTACATAACTTGCTTATGCATAATGAAATACTTGGCAAAAGCAGAACAAAGAGTGCCAAACCTGTCAATACTCCTGGAACAGGGGAAATGGCCCACCCCGCTGTCAAAAGAAGCACAAGAGCGATAGGTAAAAGAGCGCGACGTAAATTATCGAAAATTTTCCAGCGATTGAGCCAAGAAAGTGTATTAACCTCTGTTTTTCCATTTCGCATGGGGACTTTTGGCAGAAGCCAATCAATAATTTGCCAATCACCACGCATCCAGCGATGTTGTCGTCTAGCCCATGATAAATAATCTTTTGGATGAATCTCAAATAAACAAATATGACTAGCAAATCCAACCCGCACAAAAGCGCCCTCGATAAGATCATGGCTAAGGAGATGTTCTTCAGGAAAATGCTGGGATAAAATGCTATGAAAAGCTTCTACGTCATAAATGCCTTTCCCATGATATGATCCTTCTCCAACAAGATCTTGATAAACATTTGAAATGGCTTGAGTATAGGGATCTACTGCCGTTGGTTCTGAAAAAATTTTACAAAACCAGGAAGCTTTGGCATGAATAAAGTCTGTGCCAACTCGCGGTTGAATAATCGTGTAGCCCCTTTCTAACTTGTTTTTATTTGCAGTTAAATAAGGGCGGTTCAATGGATGAGATAATACTTCTACTAAGGCCCGAGCTTGATCCTTAGAAAGCTGAGTATCCGCATCAAGAGTGATGACATAGCGAGTTCCTTTAAGTGCATTGGCTTTACCCATATACACGATGTTTTCAGGTAATGTTTCTCCCATTAAAAATCGATTTAAATATTCGAGTTTTCCCCGCTTTCGCTCCCATCCAATCCAAGCATTTTCGCTTTTAGACCAAATTCGCTGTCGATGAAAAAGAAAAAACTTACCCTCGCCATATTTATGCTCTAACGCTTGAAGACCATCAACTGCGATTTTAAGTAAAGAAGTATCAGTCTCTGCATGCTGCTGCTTTGCATCTGAGAAGTCACTAAATAATCCAAAACTTAAGAGCGGATCGGTATTGGCTAAATAACGGATTTCTAAACGGTTGATCTCTTCACATATTGATTCCGGAGTCAGCAACATCATGGGTACAACAACTAGAGTTTTATGTTCTGGTGGGATCCCTGTTTCGAATAACATCTTTGGTCGCAAGGGTGTTGGAAGAAGGATCGTTAATATAAGGTTTACGAATTGAATGCTTAACTCAGAGACAGGCAACANNATTTTTGATGATCCATCGATTGATAGATTGAAAAATAGTTGGACGATAACCTACACGCTGCTCCAAAGCCTGACGGCCAGCATCAATTAGATAATATCCGACATGTTGCTCATATGCCTTAACACCCTCATCAGCCAATGAAAGCGTCGTTTTAGCAATTTCCACTTCTTGTAGATTAACACGCCGTGCAATCTCTTCTATGGTTTCCCGATAGCAATTTCTTGTTGTGAAATCCATCTTTGAATAGATCCCTGTAAAATCTTCCCTTAAGATGGTATCGACCGGGCTCACAGTTTCAAAAATATCCGGCCATGAAAGTTGTGATAACGTGATTAAACTTCTAATTGCACTAGAAAAAACGACTTGTTCAGACGTTTCATCAAGATGTTCTTGATGCAGTACTTCATCCAGAGGTAATCTAAAACGTTCTTCCAGCCATTTTCTTACCATAGGAAGAATGGCTTCTTCATCAAATAAATGGTCGAGTAATTCTTCAGCAAAATGACCAGAGAAAGATGTTTGCTCGTTAGATAAATCTGCTAGAAAAACCGGCAGCCGTTTAGGGTCATGGTGAGCCGCGTTCAAAAGTCTATTTCCCCAAAAACTGGCTAATTCGCCTTCTCGCATGCGATTGTCAACATGTATCGCAAGGAATTCGACCCATTCGATGAGTCTTAAACGCAACATCAAAGGAAAAGCCCAAAGCTCTCCAATTGTCAAGGGATGATCACTTTGATAACTATCAAGAAAATGAATGATATTTTCGCGATTTAATCCACCTACAGTATTCTTAACAAGTTCTATAGCGA
>PLSG01000244.1 GCA_003164155.1 Parachlamydiaceae bacterium
AGATACATCGCCATTTCTATCTCTTTGCATGAAAGCTTTAGCAAAATTTGCTTCGTGTCGATACCTTCCTGACAAGCATAGCTTTTCAGGCTCTGGACCTGGGAAGTAATGTGCATCTTCAGGCACAACAGATACATAGGCTGCTAGAGATACTACATCATCAGCCGACTTTGCTAGGCGTTGTAGGAGTTGCCTGTACGAGTAAAATTCCAAAAATCCNNCCTCCATCCGTGTTTACAAAGGTTTTGGCACTGCCGTGACAGATGTACAATGCACTTCTCTTCCCAAGTATGGCATCTTCAGTTTTTTCGGCAGTTCTTTTTACAAGTTCGCCTGTTGCGCTATCCAAAGAGGAGCCTTCAGGCGAAGGTTCCGAAGATAGGGAGGTCGAATCCTTCGAAGCTTGCTTTGGTTTTAATACGGCAAGAGAATACTTGGCTTCAACGGGCCCGCCAATAGTATTTAAATAAAGTGACGCGTAACCTTTAGAAGATCCATCGTAGTTAGCTCCAAAAGGAAAAAACGACATCCTCCACATGACATTTGCTATCTTAAATGCGGGGGAATATAGATGAGACCCTGGTTTATCCTCTATTAATGAAAACCCTTTTATGTCCCATACGGCAATTCCATCTTTCACTCCAATTGTCGAGTTTATAGTAGGAATTGGGGGATGGGAAGGGAGGCTGCTGAAACTGCCTATACCAACGCTAGAAGCCATTTGAAGTCCTCGAGTTATTATTAGTTAGAGAGGACTGGGGTCTGGCTTGCATTTTTGCATTTTGAACCTCACGGAGAGTTATCTCTTTGCTGGTGTTCAAAACTCAAAATCACAAGCCAGACCCCAGTCCTAGGGGGCTATATGCCGTGGTTTAATTTAGCTTTATTAGCCGCCGCTAAAGCTTTATTAGTAGCCGCGCTTGCCAAAACGTCTGAGGGTACGTCAGGCCCGTACTTTGCAAGGGCTAGTTCATAGAAAATCTTAGCGCTTAAGTATTTTTTTAATTGAACTTGATTAGCAGCCGCTTTTGCTAAAATATCAGCTGGCAGGTCAGTCCCATAGATGGAACGGATTTGAGCAAATACAAATTCAGCCTCCTGATGTTTGTTCAACTGGGTTTTATTACAAGCTGCATTTCGCAAAACATCCAAGGGCGCTTTAGTGAATTTTTTTAAGGCCTGCGTATACAGCTCTTCAGCCTCTTGGTGCCTATCTAAAAAGGCTTTATTATTAGCTGCATCTGCCAAAACTGTGGCTGGCACTCCAGTTCCGAATTTTTCAAAAGCTTTGATAAACAGCGCTTCCGCCTCTTCGTATTTCTTCAATTCGCTTTTGTTAACCGCCGCATCTGCCAAAACCGTGGCTGGCACCTCCGTTCCATATTTTTCAATAGCTTGTGCATACAGCGCTTCAGCTTCTGCGCAGTTTCCCGATGCGGCTTTATAATAAGCTGCTTTTGCCAAAGCACCCGCCGGAACCACGGTTCCATATTTTGCAATGACTTGTTTGTATAAAGCTGTAGCTTCTTCAGGTTTATTCAATGTGGCTTTATTATCAGCTGCTTCTACCCAAACCATCAGTGGCACGTTAGCGGCATACTTTTCTATGGCTTGGCTAAATAGACTTTCTTTTTTTAGAGGATCTTCAGTAAAGCGGGCCAGATTGAATAAGATAGAAGGGTATGTATGGCTGGTTTGTAGAGATAGGAGCTTTTCCTCGCTGAACTCTTTGGCAAGCATGTCTAAAGCGCGAAAATCTTTTTGCTCAGCAGCTTTTAGGGCCAATTTTTCACAGATCGCTGGGTCGGGCTCGCCTGAGAATTTATCGTGATAAGCTTTTTGTATTTCAAATTTATACTGTAAGGCTAAAAGACTGCCATAAGTGGCTCCTTTATTAATAGCCAATTCCAAGTATTCCAGTGCTTTAGAAGTGTCATGACAGCTGTCAAATATAGCTTGAACTAAAAGGTCTCCCGAATTTTTCGAACCTTCGGTAGTTTTACATTCTAAAGCTTTTTCAAGAATATTATTGCGCACCATCTTCTCTTTATGATTATCAAAGCAAATTGAGGAAGCCAGTACACGCATTTCGTAATTTAGAAAATATCCGAAATTCTCGAAGCGTTTTCTTAACCCTTTAAATTTAGTGTACACTAAACTTGCTAAGACAAGTCTTTCCTTGATTGGGGTCTGCATCTTTAGGTGAATATACTTAGTGAAGATAGATGATAATAAAAAGTTGAGTTTTTCTTGGCGGGGATTTCCTTCGCAATCGGACCAATTGATTGTAAGATAATTTGCTTCTCGCAGAGCCGCCCATTTCAGATTCATTAAAATAGGGGCTTGTTTGCATACAGTCTCAAATACTAATAGCTCTTTTATTGATAAAAAATCGAGCGTACGCTCAAGGTTAAGAGGTTTCATTTTTGTGTAAAAACAGTTCACAGAGCGGAATAAAGGAGGAAGAGGAACCGCTGGCGATCGATGGGATAAAGGAGGAGCCCCTGGAGAGCCTGTCAATCGTGACTTTTTCGATATCTGTCTGGACATTTCTAATCCGTCGGCGATGGCAGGCGAAGAAGCAGGAGCTAGCGAGGAAGGTACATTCATTTTTGTAATCCTAGAGATAATAATTTTTAAGGAGATCGATGTTTTTTATTTTAGTAAGTTTAAATTATTTTGATCTGTTTTTTTTAGCAGGTCTTCAGGAACATCCGCTCCATATTTTTCAATGGCTTTAGCGTATAAAGCTCCGGCCTCGACATATTTACCCAATTTGCTTAGATTATCTGCTGCATGTGTTAAAACAAGCGGCGGTACCTTAGTTTCAAATTTTACCATTGCTACGGCATAATAAGCTTCTGCGTCTACATGCTTATGCAAGTAGTCTTTATTGCGAGCGGCCTTAACAAAAAAATCAGCCTCTATTTTATCAGTCTCAAATCGGCACATTAGTCGAGTATATAAACCTTCAGCCACTTCGTGCAGACCCATGCAGTCTTTATTATGCGCAGCATGTGCTAAAATAAAATTATTCACATCCTCACCTGCCTCCATTATTTGGGAAAATAACCTTTCCGCGACAGGGAATTGACCTAAAGCATTTTTATTTCTGGCGACATCACATAAATCATGAATTGTTACACGGTATGTAGGTTTAGCAAATAATCTGGTAAGTAAAGCTTCTGCCTCTAGGTGTTTGCCCACATTCATTTTTATCTTAATACCACTTTTTAATACGTCAATCGGTGCTTTTTTTCCGTATTTTGAAAGAACTTGTGTGATCAAATTATCTTGTTTTGAAGCAGTTTTTGTAAAGCGAATTAAATGATAGAGGATAGGTGGATATTTATGTTTTTTTCTTATGTTTAAAAGTTTTTCTTTACTAAATTGCTTAGCATGCCTATGTAAGGCACGGAAATCGCCTTGCTGCGCAGCGCTAAAGGCTAAGCTTTCACAAGCATTAGCAAGCGAGCGCTCAGCTGTGTGGCCGCAAAAAATAGCTAAAAGGCTGGCATAAGTAATTCCCTTTTTGTTTGCTGTTGTAAGAAAATTAATGCTTTTGGCTTTATCCTTATCGCATTCAAATATAGATTGCATCAAAAGATCTCCTGATCCTTCCAAATTGTTCGAACCTATGCAGTTTAAGGCTGTATGCAGAATTTTTCTTTGTAAGCTTTCATTTTTTAAGGGAGGTGAAGAGTTTGAAGAGTCTAATGCATGAATAGTATGTTGAAGAAAAAAGCCAAAACGAGGAAAAAATTGAGGTAAGGCTTGAAATTTTTCACGCAACTCTTTGGCATATTGGGCTTGTTCATAAGAGTTCTTACTGCTAAATGTTTGGAACATCACAGCAGCGAATATTTTTTCTAGGATAAAGCTTACTCTCTGTATGCGAAGATTACCTTTACAATCTGACCAGTTGAGTTTGAAACGATATTCTATTCGCAATTCACTCCACCTTTGCTCTATTAATGGCAGGGGCTGTTTACCAGCAGTAGTCAAGGCGAGAAAATCTTTTAATGGCAAGAATTCGAGCATAGCTTTAAAAACTGAGTTTGTCATTTTTGCGCATAATGACGTATGTACATAAGCGAAAGAGGTAAAGGGTCGAGGAGAGGGGAGGGGTTGGGGCATTCTTTGTCTTTTTGAGCTATTAGGTGGTTCCAATTCGCCAGAAGAAGAAGAAGAAGAAGAGGAAGAACTGGCTGGAGATACTGGGGGTAAGATTGGCGCTGGTATTAGCGGCGGCGTGAGCGGAGGTGATAATGCTTTAAGATTGCTAAGCGTGGGGGGACGATCAACAAGTTTAGGCGTAGGTCCCATCATCAATTCTATTAGCAATCCATGTGGAAGTTTGTGTAATCTAGCGATGTATTCCTCACCTAGTTTAACCGACGGAGGAAGCGCTGCTACGAACTCTATGCATTTCTTCTTCATGTTTTCCCAAGCATACAGATCAAACGCATGCAACCGCTCTAATGCATTGAGAGGCGATAATGTCTTGACTAGAAAAGATCCACATATATCGCGAAGCTCATCCACCAGGAATCTATCAGACATAACCAGCAATCTGAATGCGGCTACTGCCACTGCGTCATTAGACAAAATTTTAAGCACTGTCTTTAAATTATTCTGCTGCCAAGCATAGCATTGACGTGCATGGGCTATAACCTCTCCACTTGCTTTATCTTCTACCTCACCTATCTCGCCTTCAGGCTCTCTTACCCCATCTTTTGACTGCGCTTCTTCTTTGCTTTCAGGTTTTTCTTTGCTACTTTCCTCCAATTTAACAGAAGACTGGGTATCAGAAGAAGCGTTTCCTTCTATCAATTCGGTTAGATCGAAAGCGCCTTCATACATGAAGCGCAGCATAGCCACGAATGCGTTGCAATCAGAAACGTTTAAGCTAACCTTTTTGGCTTTTTTTAGAACTTCAGCAAAAAAAAGACTGTAATTTTTTAATACAAAACTATCCGCTTTTACGACTTTATCTGCAACGCCCTTTAAGGTAAGAGACACGTCGCCATTTTTATCTCGCATTGTAAATGCCTTAGCAAGATCAATACTGTGTTGAGCCTGTACCGATAAGTATAGCTCGAGTGGATTAAGAAGCTGCTGTGTATTGGTAACTACTGATACATGGGCTTCTAGATATATTTCATCAACAAGTCCATTTTTCAAGATGGCCTCGCGCGAGTAGAGCTTTGAAAATCCCCAGCCATGAGACGGGCTTCCAAAGTTTTTGGTAGAGCCTTCACAAACATACGATACACTGCCATCAGCAGCTATTACCTCATGCACTTTTTGGGCTGTTTTTCTCATAACTTCACTTGTCGAGCTATTAGTTGGGGGGACTTCGCTAAGATCAGAGGAAGAAGAGATCACACCAGCAATTGGCTTTGGTATAATTAAGGTCAATGCATACTTGGCTATCACGGGCAATCGCGTAGCAAATAAATATCCTGAAATGTGACCTTCGGATGATGCATTGTTAGCCATACCTCCTCCACCAGGAAACAGCTGCATCTTCCACCAGTTGCCTGCCATAAAGAATTCAGGAGAAAATATACAAAATCCTGGTCTACTATTTAAGGTTGAAAAATTTCGCACTGTCCATTTGTAACACCCCTTCTGTGCACTAATTTCCGTACTTTTTATAGTCTCAGGGGTAAAGGAGGCTAAATTGGGAAAAGAAACCATTTGAAATCCTCATATTGTCTAAATCGCCGATCTTTAGATCTAGTTGTAATTATTCGTATTAAAATTCTATCTTGACGGTGTGCTGGCTCTTGGCGCTTATGGCAGCACAGGCGGCGCCTCTATGGCATCCATCAATTCCATTAACTGGGGTATGGGTAGCTTGGCTAACTTATCGGTAAATTCTTGGGAT
>PLSG01000185.1 GCA_003164155.1 Parachlamydiaceae bacterium
TAAGTCAGCTAGTTATGTTATGCGAGTCTAGCAAAAGATATGTCGAACTGGCGGAAAAGATCAAAGACTTTCCAGCTTTGCAATTGCAAAAAATTACTTTAGAAGAAGCCGCCAAGCACGCTTTATCGATCCAAGGTGTGGATATAGATAGTGAAACATTTGATAAAATGACTTCAACCCCATTGACTAAAAGAATGGAAATTATCTGCCAAGTTGAAGATTTAAGAATCAGCACCATGGTCAGAAACATTTTGACTCTTAAAAAGTGCAAAAAAGGAGTTGTCTTTTGCTGTGGCGCCCTTCACGCGCAAGGTCTGATGGCTAAATTTAAAGAAAAGGGCATGCAAGGCGATGTGCTTTACTATTTTACGCATTCAGCAAAGCTCTATGACGACATTTTAACGCGTGAGGTTTCAGTCCACGACCGCAGATACTTAGCAGTCGTGGATGTGAACATTAGAGGTGTTGCCCAGAAGATACGCTTGCTCTAGAATCGCAGTTAATGATGAGTTGCCCTGCCGCCGGCATAAGGATCTAAATGCGCCAGGAAATAAGAGCGTACGGCATCCTTTGCACCAGCTTGACCGAGTAACAAATTTTGGAGGTACTTTCCGGTACTCAGTTCATGGCGGTGAGGCTCCATGGCTGAATCTAAAGCACAGTACATGCCTGCATCCCCAGGAAATTTGCCTCTTTCTTTTTTTAATGTGGCATTCATTTCAGCAACAGTTTTAAGGCTAATTTCAAGCGCTTTTTGGAAACGTTCCAAAGCACTGCTATCGCCGGCAAACCTTCCGGTTACACAAAAATGCACGGCATCGCCCTTCAGAGTGTTGAGAATGATGCCTTCCCCTTTCATGGCATAGGCAAGGGCATACGAGGCGCCTTTTTCCAGTCCCCATTTTGGGTCTATCTTAAAAGCCACAACATTGATTCGGTCCTTGCCTATCAATTGAAGCTGGCCTTTATAGCCGGCTATTATTTCGGCAAGCTGTTGGGTTGTGTTTAAGATCGATCGCGCTATGCTTTTATACCCACTTTTGCCTATAGCTAACAAAGCCACTAAAGCGTTTAAAGAAGGGGTGCAAGACTGACTTCCTGCATCCTTGGGGGTGCCGTAGACGCCTCCTGCCCATTCGGGAATAGCATATATCGAATAATACATAACATTGCGTCCAAACAGATCTTTTGTCACAACTACAGAAGAGCCTTTTGCCCCCCATCCATTTTTGTGCGTATCGGCTGAAAGGCTGGTGACGCCTGGCATCCCCAAATACATGGCATTATACTGCTTGTGGAAGTTTATGACAAAAGCGCCTAAACAACTGTCTACGTGCATGCCAATTTTATGCGCATGGGCTATCTCACCCATTTTCTGAATCGGGTCGATCTGGCCATTTGGATAAGACGGGGCGGAACCAACTAAGGCCACTACATGTTTTTTATGTTTGACTATGGCTTTATGCAAAGCCACTAGGTCGATTCTACCGTTTACATCTGTGGGCACTAAAACCACCCGCATTAAATACGCTTGAGAGGCTTTAATGATAGCTGCATGTACCGAATCGCCGGCGATAATCACGCTTTCTCCGACTTTATGCCCCTTGACGTCTAAACCAAAATTTCGATAGGCACGCATAGCTAGCATCAAACTTTCTGTACCTCCGGAAGTCACAGCTCCCATTACTGAGGTGGGCTTAGCTCCGAACATTCTTCCGACAATGCGCACGACTTGGTAATCGATGATATTGCCCACAGAAAATTCATCGCTATGCAGGGAGTTCCACAAAAAAGAAATCTCATACGCTCTGCTGTAGAGCCTTTTAAGACGCTGGGCTAACAGACTCAAATCGAGTTTTGAAGTAGCTGCAAGGCAGGGCATAAGCTCAGGTCCCTGCATTCTCTTCGATTCAGCTTCACTAGATGCCTCAGTTTCTAGACTTTTTGAATAAATTGTTCCCGATAAGTGCTTGCCAACCACTGATTTAGAAACGGCAACCTCGTAGCTTTTAAGTAAAGCCCCAATTTGCTCATCACTCCAACTGTTTTCTGGCAGCTCAGTGACTAACTTAAAAGGCAGCCATTTCTCGCGAGTTTTTTGTTGAAAGCCAAAAAATTCATTCTGTACCTCGCGATCGTATTCCTTTTTGAGGAAGGGGATCTTTAAAGCGAGGCGTCCGGCAAGCATCCGACCAGATTCTCCCCATCTCTTTTGAAAAATGCGCATGAGGATGAATGCGCTAATAGCGCTAAAGGCAACTAATTTAACCTTGTGGTCAATTTTAGCATTGGTCACTTTAGTAAATGCCGGCAAGACCATTTCAAACATATTTTGAAAACAAGTCCTTAACCCTACTGGTATCATCTCAAAGCTCCTTTCATTAAAGTTGAAAATTTCTATCGGAATGTAGCTGAGAACCTAATCCTGTTCAACTAAAATCTATAATGTCGGTGTGATTCGAATCGGTCGGCGAATTTAGGGAAATTAATCGCAAAGGCGCAGAGTGGGTAGGGAAAATGTAAAGTCCATTCCCTCGTTTATCGAATTGATAAATTTTTAACACAAAGAAATACACAAAGAACGCAAAGGACACAAAGAAGGAGCAGGAAAAAAATTACAGACGCGACTCATGCTCTTAAACTTCCTCTTTGTGTTCTTTGTGTGTTTCTTTGTGTTAAAAATTTTTAAATTCGATGAAAGAGGGAATGGACTGTACAGGTGAGGAATGTCTAAATGTGGATGTTTTTGCGTATTGTTTTTATAAATACATATATGTTGTCGGGTTGTGGAATTATCATGAAATTAAGCTCCAGGGGATAGTATGGATGTTGTACAATGGGTGAAGACTTGGCTGTCACTTAATTCTGCGCCAAGGCAAGAGCTAGGGCAGGCAGTTGAAAATTCACATGCGCTGCAGCTGGACCTGCGCCAGGCCTTGCAGCTCAGCGTGGAAGCGCGTACTCTCGGGATTGATGTCGATGCCGCGGATATTTTGGCACAGCCCACACTGGGTGAATTGGCGGATTTTTTGGCACAACGCATCCCCAAAAGCACATCCCCTCAAGCAGAGATCGCCGTTATAGGCATGAGCTGCCGCTTTCCGGGAGCGCAAAACTTGACGCAATTTTGGGATTTGCTGATATCTGGGCGCGATCCCATCCGCGAAATACCCCCTGAGCGCTGGGATGCCAATGCCTTTTACGATCCGGATCCCAATGTGCCCGGTAAAATGGTGACCCGTCAAGGGGGGTTCATTTCCGGCGTAGATCAGTTTGATGCTCCCTTTTTCTCTATTTCG
>PLSG01000288.1 GCA_003164155.1 Parachlamydiaceae bacterium
CGTACCTAATCTACTGATACTTTCCAATCTCCAAACTATAGTTTTAGGTTCTTGTGTTGTAAAAGGCAAACAGCAAAAACCTCAACCCCTAAGCCATTTCCTGCGCCATCCATTTCTTCGCCAGAAGTTCCTTGAATATGGATATCCGGATAAATATTTTGAAAATGAAAAAAGGATCCCAAGTTTTTTTCCACTAAGTTCCAATTGACGCGAGGTTTCGATTTAACCATGATTTTTAAATCTAGAAGCTCATATTCTGAAGCTTGAACCAGACGCGCCGCTTCTTCCACAAATTCGGCACTATTGCGGTTAGAGTTGGCTGTATCGGTGTTAGGGAAAACTGTACCAATATCGCGCGTCTGCTTATTCCCGAGGGCAGAGAGCAACGCGTTAACTACCGCGTGATAGAGCACATCTCCATCGCTGCGGGCTTTGAAAGGGCCGAAAGCTTTTTGGTACTGCTCATCCAAAACAACTCCTCCCATAATTAGCGGCTTGTCTTGGGAGTAGCATTCCGTTTCAATTTCAAGGAATGGTTGGTTTTCCATCAATTTTTTTTCTGCTTCGTTAAGAAAGCGATGACTATCATAACCATATCCAAGTTTAAAAACGCGACTCATAATTTCACTATTGCCTTTTTTATAATTTTAAAGGATCTGTTTTTCATTCAGTTTTTTTCTCCTAACTTGACTTTATGCAAATTCGCGCGTAAATGTTCAATGCTCCCTCATATTATACAACACTTGACTGTAGCAGAAGTTTAAATTCCATTCACCACATTTTGGCATTCTTGCGCGGCTACAGCGCTACAGCAGCTTAAGAGTGTCACCTGCCCCAAGCCACGCCCTTTCGCTGTAACAAGATGCTGCGCCCTGCTCTCTGGTATAACTGTAGTGAGTTTATTCCTATTGAATAAATCACACAAAATCAGTAAACTGCTCGCATAATAGTCTATTTCAACACTGGAGAAAATTTCATGTCAAATTTAATTAATGTATTGCCTGGTTCTTCCACAACTCCTGAATTTCTTTCACTTGTTATTTATAAACGCGAAGGGAATAGATATGCATGCGAAAAAACTACTAAAGTCACACCATGGAATACGATTGGTTATGTGCCAGGTATAAGCATTATATCCGGAGGTTGTCGAGGATTTCTGGGAACTATTTTACTGATTGGGCATCTGGCAGCTTTTATTTTCGACAAGAAAGAAAGAGCCTTCCATATGCAGCAAGTCAAATTTTGTGCAAAACATGTTGTGCGAGGAGCGCTAGAAATGAGCGTAGTTGCCAACTCCTTAGGTTTGGCGGTTAATTTTTCTCTGTTTTTCTACGACCTAATTAGAGGGCCAAAATTGAATGAGTTAAATAAAGAATTCGATGCACATCAAAACAATTCCAAGTCGGCAGCTTACGAAAATCATGCCATTTTATTTTATGACAGAGAAGAGTACCATAAGATGCCCGTAGCAGAATTTGAAGCTAAAGCGCAACGACTAGGCATGTCGCCGGATAGAAGCGAGCTGATGCGGATGTTTCGAAAAGTTCAATAACTACGGTTGCATCGCCAGACTATTTCCTCAGCCTGAAGGGCTGGCAGTGCAACAGCCCAGGGCATCGCCGGCATCGCCCTGGGTAAGCCTAGTGAAAATTTCGCAGCCTGTAGAGGGTGTCAATAAATGTGGATCCAGTCGATTTCGATGGGATTTTTGAGGATTTTCAAAATGAAGGCCCATCGATGATAGCCCCTGCGCCTATGTCGAAGGGCCTTCATATTTGAAAAGACCAAAAAGACCGCGAAAGCGACCGGATTTCCAATTTATTGACACCCTCGTAGGGCTGCAAGAAGGCAAAACGAGCGAAAGACAACAAGTATACCCTCCGTGGTTATGGCGTGCTATGCCTGCTTGCAGCCCTACAGGCTGTGAAATTCACACTAACCTTACCCAGGGCGATTCCCTGGACTGTTGCACTGCCAGCCTTTCAGGCTGAGGAAAAGGTCTAATCAGTCCCAGAAATGATACAATGCGCACTTCAGATATAACGTCTAGGTCATGCCGTAGATGACATTCATAAAAAATCCAAGCGGATTTTGCATGCGTAGGTTAATCTCATCTTTATAAATTCTTAACATGCTTACACTATGCTGGATCCATCAAGAAAAAAAGAAAAAAGTCATGCGCGAAGTAAGTCTACAGTGTTGCCTCTCAAAGTACTCTCTTAGTCCTGGGAAAGAGGCCGATCACATAGGATTGGGCATGGGTTCAGGCCTGCGTTACGGCAAATACTTACTTTCCCATGATGCCAAAAAAGGGTGGGATATCGTCAAACTCAACCGCATCCAACTCATGCTGAGAAATATCTTTGGCTTCTACGCCGCTACTCGGGCTGCCACTATATCAAAAGGCTGGCATGGCATGGCATGGCTACTGTGGAACAAGATGCGCTTCTTCGGCGCTATAAGCCGTTAAACCAAGTTAGGGTTAAAACTTTCTTTGTCCCCTTAGGCAATGCTCCTCTTTCCCGTGCAAACGTGATTTGTTTTCCCGAAGGACACACTGATAAAGTTTATCATAAATATACCGTATGGATGATTAATCAGCATTATAAAGAAGGCGACATCATCCTAGTCGAAGGTTTTCCAGCAGGCAAAACCAGTGAAAATTCGAGGATAGAACCCTTATTAAACCAGAAATGCCAGATACAGGGCTGGGAACCCGCAGACTTTGAAAAGCATGGGTTTGCTGTTTTTGACAAACATAAAAAAATGTTGGATAGGGTGAATGGTTTGACACAAAAAATGTATGATGCCTTACCTAATAAAGTGCGCTTTGCGGCTGAAGATATCAAGTATTTAAAAGAGCTCTTAGAGAAAACATTTTATCCCGAATACGCACAACTCGCCACATACTATACTACCAATGACCACCCTGTCACAGACCTTAAACAACTCAAAATTTTAGTACTTGAATTTTTCCAAAAGCTAGAAAATCAAGCCTTCGACAACGATGTAGGAGCATTTAATGACTGGATTAAACAACGTGGGCTGCATTTGTTAGAAAACGAATTAGATGTCGCGTATGAAAAGGTTGAAGTTAGCCCTGAACAGAGAAAAAAAATTTCAGTTTCTGGAACCTACCGAAATATCGCGCTATGTGAGGAAATCAACAAATATCGAAAATTAGGAAAGAAAGTGTTTGTCATCGCTGGATTAGCGCATTTGCTATTAGAAGGGCACTGTATAGATTTGAGTCTCACAAAAAAAGTGTTTGGCATCCCCGGAATTGTGCATTTGCTATCAAATAAAGGGACCCCCATAGATTTGACTCACACAAAAAAACATTAAGCCACCATAAATTTGTGCTCCTACCTTCACATAGGTATGTGGATAAGTATCAACTTCTTGAGAGCAATCCAGATCTGCCCCGTCAAGGCATTTAAAATAAAAGCTACAAGAAAGGGACACAATGGACTAAATGGACATTATGGACATTATGGACATTATGGACGTTATGGAAGTTATGGACGTTATGGACGTTATGGACATGATGGGCATGATGGGCCTCGTTTTTGTCCATATTGTCCATTTCTCATCCGGGCAAAAAAAAAGCTTTAGATATTGCTATCTAGGGCTGAATGAAAAACTTGGCAACGACCTACTCTCCCACACTCTTGCGTGTAGTACCATCGGCGATGAAGGGCTTGACTTCTGAGTTCGGGATGGGTATTTCCCCTTCTCTATGGTCACNNCTTTAATATTTTCAGTAACAACGATAAGACTGTGATGCATGGCTGTGGCGGCAATGAGTCCATCGGCTACAGGGATATTTTTGCCTGCCTTTTTTGCCTCACCGTTTAATTTTCCCCAAGTAAAAGCTATGGGCACTGAAATCTCTAAAATGCGCTCTTTAAACAGAGGAACTACTTCTCCAAAAAGCCAATCCTCCAAAATCATGCGTTGAAGTTGCCTCTCTTTGGTTTTAGTATCTAATTTTGCAATACCCATTTGGATTTCACCTAGCGTAAGGACGCTGATAAAGTAAGCGCTTTCAGCATGCTTACTGATCCATTTACTGAGCTGAGGATCTGGATGGGTTTTGATGCGACGCAATTTTGAGATAATACATGTGTCTAATAAATAGGTCATAGATCAAACTCTCTGGGAAGGTCTTGCCCACGTTGGATATCGATATCAATATTGGGATAGGGTGCCTTGAGAAAAAAATCGATTAGCGAACTCTTGGGTTTGGCATATTCGTCGAATTTATCTTTCGATAAAACAACAAATTTTTCCTTTCCATTTCGAATGATGATTTGCATGCCTGTTCTTTGGGTCTCATCCATAACCTGCGATAACTTGGCCTTTGCTTCTTGATATTGCCATGTTCCCTTGGGATACTGATTATGCATATAAATACCTCCCTGTATACTAGTCTGCCTAGTCTGATTATATGCGCTCTTTTTTTTTTAGGCAAGGGAAAGGACATAAAGGACCAAAGGACAAAAGGGACCATTCGGATCAGGGCAGGAAATCGGA